>JAJYRG010000113.1 GCA_021794195.1 Bacteroidota bacterium | reverse complement strand
TAACTGCACCTGCGATGGCTCCCACAGCAGTATTCCCGGCTTTCCCTCCGATAATCGCTCCTACTGTTCCCCCGGCTGCAGTACCTACAGCGGCTCCTTTCGTGGTATTACTTGCATTTCTGACTGTTTCACAGCCCATAAATAAGAAAGCTGAAGTGGCAATAGTAAGCCCGTATAAAGCTGTTTTTCTAAATATTTTCATAGTAGTATAGTTTTAATGTTCTTCCATAAAGCAATACAAAGTAAGTGCCAAAATCAACAAAACACCCTTAAAATCGTTTAAACACACTTTTTTATGTCCCCTTACTTCTCTTGAGGAGGGATATCTAATTTGGGAAGAGGCTCTGGCCGGGGGCGTCCTTCTTTTTCCCATTGCCGGAAAGAGCGATTGATATACGCCACTAAATCGTATTCCCCCCAGGTAGAAACCATTCTATAACTTGGTCTGTACAGATCCATAAAATCTTCTAAATCTTTATCTTCCAACTGAGTTTCTTTCTGCACTTTAGCCTTACTGAATACACGATCCACCTGAATTTCTTCCTGCTCGCGATCCATGTATTTCTGAAAGCGTTTTGCATTTTTTGCTTCGCGGCCGAACAAATTATAAAGAGCCGTAGCCGGACTGTTTAAATAAGTGCCTACTTTGTTTTTCCCTCCGTTGAACACCCCTTTTTTCTCATAATCCTTTAGCATATCCCGCATCTCAGCCTCCCGGCTTTTTCCGCTCACAATAACAGTTTCGATCTCAAGGCCGGCCTGCATTTCAATTAAAATATCATCCCGGGACGATACGCGGGTTTTTACGGCTCCAAACCCTACTTTTGTAAAAGACAGGCTATCTCCCGGAGAAGCTTCAATAAAAAATATTCCGTGATGATTGCTCCGGGCTTTTTTATTTGTTTGCAGATTCGTAATATTCACGTCTGAAAGACGATCTTTTGTTTCTTTATCCACCAATATTCCAGAGATATAGTTCCCTGCAGACATATCCGTGGTATCTGGATCTATCTGCTGTCCATTTGCTTTGTTTATCAATACACAGATAAAAAGCCAACAAAATAGTATTGCATATTTTTTACTCATGGATTGGCCATTTTTGTTTTTTGATAAAAAAGAAAATATTGTTTCACTCGTAAGGATAATATACAAAATTTGCACCTTCTGGAACAATCACAAATAAACATATATACTTATGAGGATCCTTATAGTTTTGTAAAAAAAATTGCTTTTTATCTTCCTTTATCACTCCTTTGTCTACAAATTCTTCCAAAGAGCTGGCTTGAATACTCCATTGTGTCCCTAACTCCGTACGTTCTAAGAATAGCTCCCCTAACGCCACTTCATGCTGATGTGCGACAAAAATAGGGTATAAAGTGTATCCTTCTGCAAGTAAATCTGCAGACACTTCTTTAATGGATTCTTTATAAAAATCCACATCAACTTTCAAACTTTCTAAGGGGCTTTTCTTTGTTTTTTTTATCTTTTCGCCCTTTTGCTCTGGACTTTGGAAAAAATCTTCAACTTTCATCTTCTTTTCTTTTTCTTAATAAAACTACATTTTCAACATGTTGTGTGTGAGGGAACATATCTACCGGCCGGATCCGATCTACTTCATATTTTTCGGAAAGCAAGGCGAGATCCCGTGCCTGTGTTGACACATTACAGCTCACATAAACTATTTTCAACGCTCCCGCTTCTAAAATCCGCTTGATCACCGATGGATGCATCCCCGCCCGAGGGGGATCGGTTACGATAAGATCAGGTTGTCCATGTTGTTTTATAAATTCTGCAGTCAACACATCTTTCATGTCGCCTGCAAAAAACTCGGTATTCGTAATCTTATTTTGATGTGCATTAAATAACGCATCTTCAATAGCAGAAGGTACATATTCAATGCCAATAATTTTTTTGGCCTCCCCAGCTAAAAAGTTAGCAATAGTCCCTGCACCTGTATATAAATCGTATACTAATTCATCTCCCGATAGTTCTGCAAACTCCCTTACCAGCTTATATAGTTCATAAGCTTGTAATGAATTTGTCTGGTAAAAAGATTTCGGTCCAATTTTGAAAGAAAGCCCCTCCATCTCTTCCAGGATATATGCTCTTCCTTGGTATAAAATTACTTCTTGATCAAATATAGTATCGTTTTTCTTTTGATTAACGACATACAATAAAGAAGTAATAGGTGAAAACTCTGAAGCCAAAAACTTCATAACACTTTCTATCTCTTCCGGATTTGGATAGGCAAACACTACTATAACCATCAGCTCTCCCGTGGAGGAGGTACGGATGATCAGGTTGCGGAGACTCCCTGTGTGTCCTCTCAGATCATAGTAGGAAATGTTTTTCTGCTTTGCAAAAGCATCTAATTTATTTCTTATGGCGTTAGAAGGGTCTTCCTGCAGATAACAATGCTGGATAGGTAGGATTTTGTCAAAACGCTTGGGAACATGGAAACCTAAAGCCGATTGTTCTTCCGCTTCCAAAATATCATCTACATCCGTAAACCAGCGTTTGTTAGAAAAAGTAAATTCTAATTTATTTCTATAATATCTGTTTTTAATGGAAGGCAAGATGGCTTCCATTGCGCGCGTATCCACTCCGCCTATTCGCTGCAAAGTGCTTTCTACCGTTTTTTGCTTAAAATGAAGCTGGCCTTCATAGCTTAAGTGCTGCCATTTGCATCCTCCACACACACCGAAATGTGCGCAGAAGGGACTATCTCTCCATTCTGAGGTTTCTTTTATATTAATAATTCTTGCTTCGTGAAGGTTCTTTTTGCGTCTGTACGTCTCCACATCAACTATATCGCCGGGTATCGCTTTATCTATAAATAGAACCAAACCTTCATGTTTACCTATTCCTTTGCCTTCTTCAGCGATATCGATAACTTCAATATCTTTATATACTTCACTCTTAAATGATTTTCTGCGAGCCATAGCTTGCAAAAATACATTTTTAAAAGCAATGTTTAACAAATCGCTGCAGAGAATAACATTTTCTTAACCTTCTTTATCCGGAGATCAAATCAATCCTTTTAGTCTTTGCATAAATTTTTATGCCCGTACTTCTTTACGCATAAAAAAATAATACGAGCAGACGAAGCATAACATACTAGAGGCGACAAGCCCTGTAATTTGTGCCCAGACTATTTTTACACTTTCCCAAAAAGGTAAATTACCGGGCATTGCCCCCTGCACTTGCTCCATGGTCAATGGTCCCAAACTTCTCACCTGTGGGTTTAATAAAGCCGTGGTTGCATCCATAAACAACTGACTCGGAGCCAATCGCATAATGCCCAGTATAAAATGCTGATAAGACAAAATTTCTCTTTCACTTGCATAAGCCGAAGGTGATAATCCTTGCGCTACGAGATTGACTATTAGTGGATAAAACACTAAAAAAAACAACCATATAGAGATACTCGTTAATGCGGAAGTAGCTGTTTGAGAAAAACGAATGGAGAAAAATACAGAAAGATTAAGCCAAAAAGCAACATAAAACCAAGCGACTAAGAGGAACGAGAGAATTCTAAAAACCTCTATAAAGCCCGGAGCTTGACCTGTGACTAATATAGCAATTCCTAATATGATCAGGGTTAAAGAAGTAAATAACACCCCAATGACCAGCATAGCCGCAATTACTTTCGAATTAATCAATACATCCCGGTAAACCGGTTGGGCTAAGACTCTTCCAATGGTTCTGTTTGAGTATTCACTGTTTATAGCGTCAAAACCTAACGCAATGCCCAAAAGAGGCCCTAAAAAACTTATGAAAATATAGAAAGAAGGTAATGCGCCATCAGAAAGGGTGAATATTTTTAAAAATAATAACTCTCCATCCTTTAGCGGTACATTAGAGTTTTCTAAAATTTTACTGATCGAAGAGTATGCAGAAGCGCAGCATGTGAGTAAGATGATGGCCAACAAAACAATGAACTTCCAACTTCTAACGTGATCTTGAACTTCTTTATTAATCATCACTCCAAAAGCTGAAGAAGACTTTGGAAAACCTTTCACCATAGAAAATCCTTTAAATATTTTCATAGACTACCTCCTTCGAAATACTGTTGATATATTTCATCCAATCCATAATGCTTCTCTCTTAAAAGCAAAATATTATGTTTTTTAGAAACTAAAAAATCACATAATTCCGCCCGGATATCCTTTTTGCTGTTAACCACCCATATATTTCGTTCTTGTTCTTCGACACGGCTTATATCCGGGAACCTCTCTTTTAATTTCATTTTAAAGGTTGATATATCTTCTACAGAAGTTCCAAGCTGAAACTCTGAAGCAAACGCGTCGGTTTGAAAAAGATTTTTAGACAAGGTTTGCAAATCTCCACAAGCCAACAGCTTTCCTTTTACAAATATCCCTACCCGATCGCAAACCCTCTGTACTTGATGAAGCTGATGAGAAGAAAAAAGCACCGTAATTCTCTCGTGCCTGCTCAAGGAAACAATCAATTCTAAAAAATCCTTCACTCCAGAGGGGTCAATACCTATGGTAGGCTCGTCCAGAATAATCACTTGAGGATCCTTTATCAGCACTTCTGCTAACCCAAGGCGTTGCTTCATTCCTTTGGAATATGCCCCCACTTTTCTATGGGCGTCATTTTGAAGCCCTACTTTTTCCAACAACTGATAGGCCTTGTCCCTTACTTCATTCTGAGTAATTCCATTTAATTTTCCTATAAACTCTAAATTATCCAATCCACTTCTATGGTCATAGAATCCCACATTATCAGGTAAAAACCCTACTTTTTTTTTAACCTCTAAGGGCTCAGTATTAGCATTATAGCCACATACTTCCGCAACGCCTTTACTAGGCTCGCAAAGGCCCATCAGCATAAGGATAGTAGTAGACTTGCCTGCTCCATTAGGCCCTAATAAACCAAACACTTCCCCTTGATAAATCGACAAATCAAGATTGTCTACAGCAAGGACATTTGTATAGCTTTTACTCAGCTTTTTTGTAGCAATTATAGGCTCCATCTCTACCTCCTCCCATATTTTTTAATGAGGTAATAAATGAGGTATATAGAAAGCAAGATAATCAGTAAGCCTAACCAACCCGTAAATAAAGAAGCTTTTACCGTGACTCTCAAGGTAGTTTTAGTCGATTTCTCAGGAATCCTCGCTTCTATATCAACGACATAGTCTCCTGAAAGGGATTTATTATCTGCTTTGATATTCGCCAAAAACTCTTGGCTTTGGCCAGGTGCTATTTTCCCTATTGTGGACGGCTCAAAGCTTACTTCCCAATTAGCCGGAGCCTGCCCGCTCAATTGTACATTATTCAAATCTGATGAACCTGTGTTTTTGACTTCAAATTTTAGCTGTTTTGTACTTCCTGCACGGATATTTGAGCTCAACACACCTGTCGGAGTACTCAGATCTATATCATAACTCCCGGTCACTACCGCTTCTAATTTTATTTCAGATAACCCTTGTCCATTTGAAGCCGTAATAGGAATTTCATATTGTCCAGCTTTCGTGTTTTCTGCAGGTGTCACTTCAATAGTAATGGAAGCTTTTTCATTCGGTTCTATTTGAACAGATGAGACTTGTTGATTATTGGATTTAAAAACTACGCCCCAATTCGGGGGCGCTTCGGCCCTAAATGCATATACCTGGTCATCGGCTGTCCGGTTATACAGATCTGCATTATAAGTAAATGTAGAATTAACTGCCCCTTCTACATTGAGTTGAGAAGCACTGAATTCCGTCCTATAAGTTCCTTCTTCCGTTAAATCCACTTGAATAGGTAAAACAGAACCCGCTTGCAATCTAATATTATATGTTCCTTTGTTGACCTTTAAAGGGACATGCAATTGAAAGTTTAACGATTGCTTATCTTTGGGCTTTACAGAGATTCTATCAACGGTCCAAGAACCTGATTTAATTTCATAAGACCAATCCTCTGGCAGGCCCAGCACCTGAATATCTGAAGTTTGAATTGCACCGGAGTTATTAATAACTTCCAATTGAAAATCTATCCGGTCTCCCGGAGAAGCCGAAACTTTCGTAAAAGGTGTGTAAAGGTTAAGACTTTGTGAATATGCAGATTGGATATTTAAAATGGAAACGCTCCAAAATGCAATTAATATTGAAATACTAATTCTCTTTAGATTTACCATAATAAAAAATTAAATAATTAGTTCGCTTAATCGATTATCAGATTTATTATTAAACGAGGGCTAAATTTAAAAAAGCTTATAATAAATCTGAAATTACAGAGGGCAAATTAACATTTTTTTACACTTGTCCCGATCGATACGGTTTGTTTAGTGGAGCCCTCTATGCATAGCCAAGAGAACTCTTTCTATCTTTATTTATAATAGTGAATAAAGTCTATCCATTATCTGTAGAAGTTTTCATAAGGGTTGAAATCAATAGAGCTATTCAAAAAACCTCATGTATGTTGGTAAGAGCTTATAGCCTGTCCAATCTCGTTTGCACCCATTTCGAGAATCTTTCCGTCATTCAAAGTTGATTTTTCCTTTCAATATTTACTCTCTACTCCCTTCAAATTGTTTTTCTCATAATCAAAAATATTTTTCAGTTGCTCCTTTATCTTTTGTCTGGCCCGCATTAAGTTCATACGGACGGCACTTCCCTTCATGTTCAATAATTTCCCAATTTCTTGTATTACGCATTCTTCTATATCCCGAAGGTGCATAACCATTTTCTGCTTCTCCGGTAAGTTTTATCCCGAACTATTCATCACAACAGCTTTCTGTTTCGGGTATTAATCTGCTTGTCAATTCTTTAGGTGCCAATTTTAAGGAATTTAAATTCCTCAAAATTGGGTGTTGTTTGGTTTTACTTCATGCATCTCCTTTGTTGCAAAAACCTTGCAATAGCATACTATTGCAGCGGCTTTCGACGCCTCGGATCTACACAAAGTAAAACTCATGAATAATCCGGGTTATATCCATTTCAAAATCAGCTTCTTTGTTAGCATAGAACACTGTTCTTGTGACATAGTTAAAAATAAATAATTATAGAGAAAACAGGTTTTGAGGTATATTATAAAGGTTATTTTTATTCAAGTTATCCCTTCGGATTTTTTTGAGGGATCAGGCGAGGTTTCCGTTTCTTTTTCTGCCTGGGGCCGGCGTGGCCTATAAAACAGGAAAGCCTTTCCTGTTTTATAGGAAAGGCTTTCTGTATAGGTCCGGGCACTGGCCTACTCTCCCACCTGTTACGGTAGTAC
>JAJYRG010000112.1:3797-7343 GCA_021794195.1 Bacteroidota bacterium | reverse complement strand
TTTTGGCTTTAAGTACAGATTAAAATTGGGCTACTAAATCCCGATCTAGCCTTTCGGCATGAGGGATCTTGCGTTAAGAAAACACGAATACTTCCAGTAAATTCAGGCCAAAAACTGTCTGAGCTCGTTAGAGCGAGTTTTTTTGGCAGCGACGATTATTCGTGTTTTTAGCTAAAAGAGCCCTAAGCCTTGATTTTTGTCATACTTTTCATCAAGGAAAAGTATGTGGCTCAGCGGCCAAGGAGCGATAATCAATTAATGAAAAAAAGTTACACTTTATATTTCGAAAGGCACTGCTCAGGAGAGCAAGCGCCAGCATTAAGAAAAAAAGACAAGCTGTTCCAGTGGTTGGTGACAACACGCAACCACCGGGGGGCAGGCGACCTTTTCGGTCAGGAAGGGTCTGTACTTAAAGTCTTTCAGGAACTGGAAGATCAGGGACTCGGGATTAGAGGATTATTGCAGAGAGGGAAGGATCACAGTTCTTTGGTTTGAGATCCTTCACTTCGTTCAGGAAGACAGGAAGGGGAAAGGCAGGTGTCTTTTGGCACAAATTAAAATTTGGGGAAGTACATCCCAATCTAGCCTTTCGGCATGAGGGGACTTGCGTTAAGAAAACACGAATACTTCCAGTATTTCAGGCCAAAAACTGTCTGAGCTCGAAGAGCGAGTTTTTTTGGCAGCAACGATTATTCGTGTTTTTAGCTAAAAGAGCCCTAAGCCTTGAGTTATGGATGCGTGTTTGTTTTTTTAAGGAATCCATGAGCTCGCTCCGCTCGGTTTTCTTTCCTTTGTGTCAAGACAAACTGACTAGGCCCCCGTGGCTAATGAGCGGAACCAAATTAATAAAAAAAGCTACCTTTTGTTTTTCAAAAGACACAAGCTTTGGGAAGCAAGCGCCATTATGCGAAAAATACCTTCGTGATGGGCGAAAAAAGAAAGACTTCATATTTAGTTTTCTTTTAAGCTCTCATACAAGCTAATAGTTTGTTTTTGTCTAAAAATATAAACTTATTTGTTATTTTTGTTTAAAAAACCCTGAGGATACAAACTATGAGTTTAGAAAAGGAGAGTAAAATAAACAAACTTTTAAAGGCATGGCCGAAAGGAACGGTTTATTTAAGTAGATGGTTAGGAGCAAATGGGTATTCCAGTCAGTTGCTAAATCGATATAAAAACAGTAATTGGATAGAAAATGTTGGCGTAGGGGCTGTGAAGCGTTTTGGAGACGATATTTCCATAGAAGGTGCTCTGTACGCCTTACAAAAACAGGCAGAAAGCACCATTCATATCGGTGGGAAATCTGCTCTATCTCTACAAGGGAAAGCCCATTATTTACAATTTTCAGCGACTAAAATACAACTTTTTGGAGGAAAGAATGAAAAACTACCTTCTTGGTTAATCCATTATCCATGGAAGGCTGAGTTGCAATATTTTTCTTCTTCCTTTTTACCTGAGGACATAGGATTAGTGCCGAAAGAAATCAAGAACTTCAGCATTTATATTTCCGGTCCAGCCAGAGCTATGATGGAGTGTTTGTATCTTGCCCCCAAGAAAGAGGATCTGATAGAATGTTATGAATTGATAGAGGGATTAAATAATTTACGCCCAACTGTAGTCCAGCAACTGCTGGAAAACTGTACTTCGATAAAAGTGAAACGTCTTTTTCTTTATATGGCAGAGAAAGCTGCTCTTCAGTGGTTTGATTATTTAGATATAAGTAAAATAGATTTGGGAAAAGGGAAAAGAAGTTTAGCAAAAAACGGCGTATATGTCCCTAAATATAAAATAAGCCTACCCGAAAAATTAACCAACTATGGAATATTATAAAAGTCAGGTAGCCTTATTACTAAAAATCATACCGTATGTGGCAGAAGAAGATTGTTTCGCTTTACATGGGGGCACGGCAATTAATCTCTTTGTGAGAGATATGCCGCGGCTTTCCATTGACATAGATTTGACGTATATTCCTATCGAAGACAGGGATATAACGTTTGAAAATATCAATGCATCATTAGACAATATAAGAAATATTTTAAAAAAGCGAATTCCTAATGTTCAAGTGCACCATCAAAAAGAAGCACTTAAGCTACAAATTTCATACAATAGCGCCCAAATAAAACTAGAAGTAAATCAAGGAATGAGAGGAGTGATTGATAAAATTAACAAAAGAGTGTTATGTGATGTGGCGCAGGAAGAATTTGATGCGTTTTGTGCAATAAATGTTGTTCCTTTCGGACAATTATACGGTGGGAAAATTTGTGCGGCATTAGACAGACAGCATCCCAGAGATTTGTTTGATATTAAATATTTGCTCGAAAACGAAGGTTTTACCAAAGAAATAAAAGCAGGATTTCTATTTTCCCTCTTGAGTAGTAATAGACCTATAGAAGAGATTTTGTTTCCAAATCTTACCGATCAACAGGACACATTCAATAATCAATTTGAAGGCATGACCTTTAAACCCTTCAGTTATAAAGATTTTAAAAGGGCCCGGGTTAAATTATTAGAAACTATTCATGATAGCCTTTCTGCTGTGGATAAGAAATTTCTAATTGGTTTTGAAAATAGTGAACCCAATTGGGAAATATACGATTTTGAAAAATTTCCGGCTATTCAATGGAAATTAATGAATTTAGAAAAAGTGAAAAATGCTCATCCAAAAAAACATGCCAAAGGATTAAATTCTCTAAAAAGTAAACTTCTGATCTAGCCTTTCGGCATGAGGGGACTTTGATAGTTGAGAAAAGGATTTATACTTTTGACCGCAAAAGTATACGCAAAACTCGTCGCTTAAAATCTTTGCCTTAACGGCTTGTGGGTATGCTCTTTTTCTGCTATCGGCAAATATTTGTCAGGCGACTTTTTCCGGTCAGGAAGGGTCTGTACTTAAAGTCTTTCAGGAACTGGAAGATCAGGGACTTGGGATTAGAGTGGATAAAGGAGCTTTGAAGCTTGTTTCTTGCAGAGCCTTACCCTTTTGCTGTCATGCCGAGCCTGTCGAGGGATCTCAGAGCTACAGCGCGGTAACTATCCTTAACTCACTACGGTAAAATAAATTTCTTCTTCTTGGGTCTGAGATGTTTCGGCTTCGCTCAACATGACAATTTGGGTAGTTTCGCGAAGCGTGTTTTGGCTTTAAGTACAGATTAAAATTGGGCTAGTACATCCCGATCTAGCGTCCTGTCGTTTTCTAGCGGAGGGTAAGAAGAGTATAGGTGCCGGCCTGAGGGGGAGGGAAAGGCCTCAAGGCGAAGCCGCTCCGCATGTATTGGGATGAGCTGGGGGAAATGCGGAGTCAGTCTGTGCTGTGCAGGGCTTGCGGGAGAGACTGGCAGGACAAGACTTCGGTACCCTTTTATTCATGGTTTTAGCTTTTGTGCAGATACAAGGCACCGGACTTTGCAGATATAGTAGGCTATATTCAGGAGTTTGTAACGCAGTAGATGCATGAAGATAAACCAAAAAATCGCTGAATGGTAGTATCGTTAGTATTCCGTACGCACCCTACACGGCCATTCCGGCGGGGTACATTGCCGTCCTGTC
>JAJYRG010000112.1:0-3697 GCA_021794195.1 Bacteroidota bacterium | reverse complement strand
GTCCTGTCGGGGTACATAGTCATCTTGTAAGGGTACATGGCCGTCCTGTCGGGTGCGGAACTCTTCATGTAGGGCGCCGGATTCGTCATGTAGCCCTACAGACTCTCTTTTTTCTCTCTTTTCAGAAAGTTTGGAGTACGTTTCTGTGTGCATCCGTGTGCAAATGGGCGCAAAAATCTTTCTTAGAGAAGGTTCTGCCCAATTTTACCGGTGTAAGGAATGGGCCTTTCCTTAAAATAAAGTACAAATGAAATTTGCACAGGAAGCATTAGGAGGAAGTTTCCGCTACCCGGACGAAGAATTAATAGTCCGCAGTAAAACAGTTCTGGAAGCCATGACGGACAACACGTATTTTCCGGATCCGGCTCCCTCTTTAGAAGATTTTGAGGAGAGCTACAACAATTTTAACGACAAGCTGTCTGAGCTCGAAAGAGCGAGTTTTTTTGGCAGCAACGATTATTCGTGTTTTTAACTAAAAGAGCCCTAAGCCTTGATGTTTATGGATGTGTGTTTGTTTTTTTAAGGAATCCATGAGCTCGCTCCGCTCGGTTGTGGTGCTTCCAAGGACTAGGCCCCCGCGGCTAATGAGCGGAACCTCAATAAAAAAAACAAGTAGCTCTCAGTGGTTGGTGACAACACCCAACCACAGGGGAAAAGTGCTTGTTTCTTTCATTTAATTGATGAAAAAGACAATTAACACCTCTTGTCGGTGTTGTCACCGACAAGTTTACATAAAGCTTTATTTTTATTCTTTCCCTACTTTTGACTGCAAAAGTATGGGCAAAACCCGTGCTTAAAATCTTTGCCTTAACGGCTTGTGGATATGCTCTTTTTCTGCTATCGGCAAATATTTGTCAGGCGACTTTTTCCGGTCAGGAAAAGGTAGTACTTAAAATCTTTCAGGAACTGGAAGATCAGGGACTTGGGATTAGAGTGGATAAAGGAGCTTTGAAGCTTGTTTCTTGCAGAGCCTTACCCTTTTGCTGTCATGCCGAGCCTGTCGAGGGATCTCAACGCTACAGTGCTGGCGATATCCTTGACGCACTGCAGTAAAGCACGGTTTCTTCTTCTTGGGTCTGAGATGTTTCGGCTTCGCTCAACATGACAATCTGGGTAGTTTCGTGAAGCGTGTTTTGGCTTTAAATACAGATTAAAATTGGGCTAGTACATCCCGATCTAGCGTCCTGTCGTTTTCCAGCGGAGGGCAAGAAGAGTATAGGTGCTGGCCTGAGGGGGAGGGAAAGGCCTTAAGGCGAAGCCGCTCCGCATGAGAGGGCTTGAGCTTAGGAAATGCGGAGTCAGCCTGTGCTGTGCAATACTTGTGCGAGGGAAAGTGCGAAAAGACCTCTCAAAACGACAGAAGCACTTTGGTGTTATGGATGTGTGTTTGTTTTTTTAAGGAATCCATGAGCTCGCTCCGCTCGGTTGTGGTGCCTCCAAGGACTAGGCCCCCGCGGCTAATGAGCGGAAATATTTGTACCTCAAAAGACCTTGCCCGGAAGCCAGTGCCAACATTACAGGAAATGCTGTCATGGTCTTTGATCGGGCATCTGTTTAATTTGACACTACCTTATACGTAGGATCATCTTCCATGGTAATTGCAATTACTCCTTTTGCCTTTTCAAGTTTATTTCTACAGTCCTGGCTCAAATGTTTTAAGATTACGTGCTTATTTATATTTGCGTATTTAGCTGTAATCTTATTCAATGCATCAATGGCACTCATATCAGCCACTCTACTTTCTTTAAAGTCAATGATTATTTCAGAAGGATCGTTGTCAATATCAAACTTTTCTATGAAACCACTGACCGAACCAAAAAAAAGAGGACCATAAATTTCATAAACTTTTGCTCCCTCTGCATTGATATGTTTTCTTGCACGTATTCTTTTGGCGTTGTCCCACGCGAATACCAGAGCAGATATCACTACACCTACCAAAACTGCTAAAGCCAAATTATGAAGAACCACCGTAATGAATGCTACTAATACCCCAACAAAAATATCTGATTTGGGCATTTTGTTGATTATCCTCAAAGAAACCCATTCAAATGTTCCTATAGCCACCATAATCATTACCCCCACTAAAGCTGCCATAGGAATTCTTTCAATAACAGGAGCACCAAATAATATAATAGCTAATATGGTCAATGCCCCAATAATACCTGACAAGCGTGCCCTTGAGCCTGCGTTTAAATTAACCAAAGTCTGAGCCACCATTGCACAGCCTCCCATTCCTCCAAAAAAACCATTTACAATATTAGCGCTTCCTTGTGCCATGGCCTCCCTATTTGCATTTCCTTTGGAGTTGGTAATTTCATCGACCATGGACAAAGTCAGCAAAGATTCAATCATCCCTACACCTGCCATCACCAATGAGAAAGGAAATATTATTTGTAGGGTTTCCAGTGTAAAAGGAACGGCGGGAAGATGAAAAGAAGGTAATCCTGCCTTGATACTGGCAATATCACCTACAGACTTAGTGTTAATATTGAAACCTAAAACAAGTATGAAAACCACTATAATAGCAATCAATGAAGCCGGAATAGCTTTTGTAATTTTCGGAAAGTACAACACCACAGCTATAGTAAGCAGCGTCAAGCCCGCCATGATATATAAAGGCACGCCGGTCAACCATGTAGTAACGCCATTTTCAACAATTTTAAACTGTTCAATCTGCGCCATAAAGATAATAATGGCCAGCCCATTTAAGAAACCATACATAACGGGCTGTGGAATCAACCGTACAAACTTCCCCAACTTGAATACACCGACGAGAAACTGCATCAACCCCGCCAAAGCGACCGAAGCAAACAAATACTCTACCCCGTGCATATCGCTCAAAGCAATCAATACAACCACTGTAGCTCCTGCTCCTCCCGAAATCATTCCCGGCCTTCCCCCGAGGATAGCAGTAACCAATCCCATCAAAAAAGCAGCGTATAACCCCACAATCGGGGATAATCCAGCTAATATGGCAAAAGACAAAGATTCAGGAATCATGGTCATGGCAACCGTTAAACCTGCTAAAACTTCGGTTTTATAATTTATCTTCTGTTTAAAATCAAAAAACTTTAAATAAGAATTCATCAGCGATGTAAATAATAATATAACACTTCCATAAAAAGAAAGGAAGTCATCAAACCTTTAAAAGATATATTGCCTAAAGATGAAGTAAAAAGAAATTTCACGGGCTAATGTTTTCTCAAAAAGAACTTATACAATAAATATTTTTACAAATTGTACCCTGTATCTATATTTTGAAAAAAGCTGATAAAATCAATTAAGGTGCTGTTAACTGTCTATTTTGAATAAGTGCTTTCATTGAGCACAAAAATAGAGTTTTATTCTTACTCCCAAAACACCGGCCTTAAAACATTTCAGAAACTGGAAAATCAGGGACACGAAATTAGAGGTTTATTACAAAAAAAGAAGGAGTGTTTTTTTTGTGACCGGTTATTTGTGACTCGTGACAGTGTATTGTGGTTCTTTGGTCTGAAATTTCCTTTTTTTCTTGCAGAATCTTACACAGTTTGCTGTCTTCCTATGTTTGCAAAGTAGGATTTATATTGTTTTTTAAATTTGAGATTAAAAAACAAGGGAGAAAGAGCAAGACAATTGTCTGTCATTTGTCTAGAAGACCGTTCGGGATGCTTGTCCCTTTCTCCCGGTGCTTAAATTTTGAACAGTTCATTAGGCA
>JAJYRG010000111.1:4576-7347 GCA_021794195.1 Bacteroidota bacterium | reverse complement strand
ATAGGCTTTGGGATCAAATGCGACACATCTCCCCGATGTCTCCAGATATCCCGTACAATGGTGGAAGAAATATGCCCCATCGTAAAGTTACTAATTAAGAATACCGTTTCTATTTCTGGATAGAGTAATTTATTATTCTCAGCGATCATATTTTCAAATTCAAAATCCTGCGCATTCCGCAATCCTCTCAATATGAAAGGAGCCTCTTTTTCTTGGCAAAACGTCACCGTTAGTCCTTGAAAAGAAGCGACGGATACCCGGGGCTCTTCTTTGAATAAACCCTGTATTCCTTTGGTCTTTTCCGTTATGGAAAGCATACCTTTTTTAGAACTGTTGACACCTATGGCCACAATTATCTCATCAAAAATAAGTAATCCTCTTTTTACCAAGTCTAAATGGGCATTGGTAAAAGGGTCGAAAGAACCGGGAAATACAGCAGTCTTCATAAGATTTATTTAAGTCTTTACATAAAAACGGAACACACTCTCTCCATATTTCCGAATATCCTGAAGATAGGAAGAATCCGGAAACTGTACCAGTTTTGGATGTTCTAAAATAAATATACCCTTTTCTTTCAATAATCCTCCTTCCAATATCAATTCTGGCAAGTTGACAATATCCGGCAGGTTGAAAGGCGGATCAGCAAAAACAACATCAAATTCCCCAATATTTTTTTTGGCTTGTAATAACTTGACTGCATTACCTTTATGGATATAAAAATTATCTAACTTTAATTTTTCTGCCACCTGTTTCATGTAGCGTACACATCCGTGATGAATATCATACGCAGTCATACTGTCTATTCCCCGAGAGAGAAATTCTAATGAAATGTTACCCGTACCCGCGAACAATTCCAACCCATTTAACCCACTAAAGTCTAATTGATTGCTCAATATATTAAATAAAGCTTCCTTAGACCGATCCGTAGTAGGCCGCACGGGAAGATTTCTTGGCGGGTGCAGTACATGTCCTTTAAGTATACCCCCAATTACTCTCACGCTTCACCCTCTACTTTAAAATTCAACTTATCAATAAAAGAAAAATTATTTTCCTCCTCTTCTATCCAAAAAGGATTACTTATCACCCTTACTTTTTGGCTGTAATCTTCTACTATATCTTTAAAGGATATATTGCTTTTTTGCTGACTAATGATACACTGATCAAATCTTTCCAAATCTTTTATTAGCTCCATTACTTTCAACAGATAAAATCGAAAATCAGTTTCATTTTTCACTTCAAAAGAATTATAGAACACAAGGTTCTTGTTATTAAATAGACAAAAAGCCGTTTTTTTATCTAATTCGTGTACTATTAAAGCAACCCCTTCCGACAAAACTTCTTTTGCTGTCTCTAACACCACAGCAAATTCAGGGATGATATCTATTTGGGCATATATATTCTTCCAATCACTCAAGAGCCACTCATCCAATACGTAGGATATAGCCAGACTAAAATCTGTAGATGTATACAAAAGCTGATTTTCGGGACTTGTATGGTTCAAAAATTTTTGATAAACCCCTCGTTTGTTTTCATCATAAAGTTCTAAGGGATTAATCAGCATATTTTGTTCCGGCATTAAAAGCGATACCCGTTCAAAAGGTAATGATAAAAGTTTCATGCCTTCTTCACTGGGCTGATCTTTTGCATAACGTATATAACGCACCACTTGCCTGCCATCTACCACCATTAAATGCTCGTACACATAGTCGGTCTTTACCCATAGAGAGTATTGTTGAAGTAACTGTATATTATATTTTGAAGAGGTATAATCCATGAATACTTAATAATGTGTAAAACAAAAATAGCTTTTAGAATTGATATGACAAACCTTTTGGTAACTTTGAGGGTGGAATTTCATAAAATATTACAACAGCATTTAGGGCATCCTCCTACTCCACAACAGGATGAGGTGCTGGGCATGCTGAGCCATTTTGTAGAAAGACTGGACTCTCAAAGTTGTTTTATTCTCAAAGGTTACGCCGGAACCGGAAAAACAACAATAATCAGCGCTTTGACACGTTCTCTTTCTCACATTAGAAAAAAGAGTGTGCTTTTGGCTCCCACCGGAAGAGCCGCCAAAGTGATGAGCGCATATTCCCAAAAAACGGCATTCACCATTCACAAAAAAATTTACAGAAAAAAAAATGCGGCAACCCTAGATCAGAATTATGTTTTAGCCGACAATCTTCATAAAGACACCTTATTTATCATAGATGAAGCATCCATGATTTCAGATGAATCCCTTTCATTTTTCTCTTCCGGCCTTCTGCACGATTTATTGCACTATGTAAAATCCGGACAGCGGTGCAGCTTACTTTTCGTAGGAGATAGTGCTCAATTACCGCCGGTTGGGCTTCTGGAGAGCCCGGCACTGAATAAAGAATATTTATCTAATAAGTACGATATAAACAGCGAATTATATGAATTAACTGATGTTATACGTCAGGATAAACAATCGGGAATACTCTTCAATGCTACTCGTATCCGTCAAAAAATCCGTTTAGAGAATACGGACCAACACTATGCTTTTCCAAAATTAAGTATCCAAAATTTCCCGGATGTTTTCCGGATGAACGGCGATCGGCTGATAGAAGGTTTGCATTACGGTTACGACACTTTCGGTATGGAGGAAACCATCGTCATTTGCCGCTCCAATAAGTCTGCTAACTTGTACAACAAGCATATACGCCATCAAATATTATTCAGGGAAGAGGAAATAACTGGCGGAGATTTGATTATGGTAGTGAGAAACAATTACTATTGGCAGCAAG
>JAJYRG010000111.1:3284-4476 GCA_021794195.1 Bacteroidota bacterium | reverse complement strand
AAAATGAAAGATTTGATATATTTAGATAATAATGCGACGACTAAAGTAGATCCCAGAGTCCGGGGGGCCATGCTCCCTTTCTTCGAAGAGGCTTATGCAAATCCTCAAAGCACACAGTACGCCTTAGGTAGAGAGGCCAATCGTCATCTCGAAGAATCAAGAGAAACTATCGCTGCGCTTTTACATGGCCATGCCAGCGAAATCACTTTCACATCCGGAGCTACTGAAACGATAAATATGGCTTTAAAAGGAGTTTTTCAAAATTACCAAACAAAAGGAAAACATATAATAACCGTAAAAACCGAACATAAAGCTACTTTACTTACTTTATATTATTTAGAAAAAGCCGGTGCAAAGGTGACTTATCTACCCGTAAATATCGATGGAAGTATAAGTTTAGATGAGTTAACTGAAAGTATTACAGATGAGACTATATTGGTCAGCATAATGGCTGCTAATAACGAAACCGGTGTCTTACACCCTATCCAGGAAATAGCCGAGATATGCCAACAAAAAAACACTTTGTTTTTTTGTGATGCCACGCAATGGGTAGGGAAACTGCCCCTCAACTTGAAAGAAATGCCTATTGATATGCTTTGTTTGAGCTCCCATAAACATCATGGCCCCAAAGGAGTAGGCTTATTTTATAAACGGGAGAAATCCCAGCCCATACAAATTCCTCCCTTAATTATTGGCGGTCAACAGGAAAATGGTATGCGGGGGGGCACACATAATATGGCTTCTATTGTTGGAATGGCAAAGGCTTTGGAGTTATCTGTTAAAGAGGAACCCCTACATAAGAAAACAGAAAAGCTGAGGGATTATTTTGAAGAAGCCCTTTTAGAAAAGATTCCTCATATAGTCATCAACGGCAAAAATGCGAAACGAATATTTAACACCACTAATATTACCTTCAAATATGCGCGTGCAAGCCAGATCATCATAGAATCTCCTCAGATAGCCATGAGTACCGGTTCTGCCTGTGTTACCGGTTCACGCGATCCTTCCCATGTCCTTCGGGCGATGGGAGTAGAAGAAGAAGATTGCTTTTGCTCTCTTCGGTTTAGCTTAAGCAAATGGACGACACGACAGGAAGTTGAAGAGGCCATTCGAATTTTAGAGAAATCTCTTCATAAAGTCCGCTCGGAATCTCCCCTATGGTCTCTATTCCGCGATGGAATTATTTAATCAT
>JAJYRG010000111.1:0-3184 GCA_021794195.1 Bacteroidota bacterium | reverse complement strand
ATTCCCGGCGAATTGTATGAATAAGTTACACAAAGGAGATAAACTGCTCTTGTCGAAGTAAAAATATTTACCGAAATTTGTTATATATTGTTTAGATTATAAAGAGATATGATTACTATCACAGAAAACGCAAAAAACAGAATCCATCACTTGATGGAAAAAGAAAATTACGACTCTTCCTATTTTGTTCGTGTGTCCGTAGAAAGCGGGGGCTGTTCTGGCTTATCTTATAATTTAAAGTTTGACAATGAAGACCGCGAAGGAGATCAATATTTTGAAGATAAAGGAATAAAAATCTGTCTGGATATAAAATCTTTTCTTTACCTATCGGGCACAGAGCTGGATTATACAGAAGGTTTGTCTGGAAAAGGATTTGAATTTCAAAACCCAAATGCTTCCCGTACCTGTGCATGTGGAGATAGCTTTGCCGTATAGTTTCATACTGACGACACCTCTTCTTAGTACCGGATAGGATAGTTGGACATATGTTCGAACTGATAATCTGTTTCTGCCTGAATCCTATCAATCAGTTTCTCTAATTGTCTTTTCCCTCTTTCTGTCACAAACATATTATCGTGTGTCAATAACACTACATTATTGGGGTATAAAGAGTCCTTAGAGTCCATAAGGTTTTTGATTTTCTGGAATAATTCTTCCACAGATTGGTCAGCTATTCCCGTTTCCTGATCTATTTTCCACTCCCAGTCCCAGCCAAAAGTTTTAAAATCATTTTCGAAAAGCAAATCCGCTGTTGCTGCGCTGTTGGGTACATCGATGATACGCACATCTTCAAATGCCCAGGTGTTTCTGCCCGGGAGACGGGTAATTTTATAGTCTAATGCCAAGTCTTCGTGATTTTTAACAAAATCTTCATACGCCGTTTCCGGTTGCTTATAAAATTGTTTGAATTTGTTCAATGCATGGCTATAACTATGGTTGTAACATTCTACTAAAGGATTATCTTTATAATCCTGGTAATAATTCATCAGTTTTTTGCTCATCGCTGCGTGGCGCCCTACCAGAAAGGCACTGATTTTTATATTTTTGAAACGGGCTATGGAATCTACTATGCGGCTGCCAGGCAAAGGGCCATCATCAAAAGTAAAATAAATATATTTTGGCAGTTTATCATACTCTTTCCGTAGAGAATCCACTATTTTTTTTCGCCAGGTCTTACGTCCTAAAGAGTCTCTGTAGAAAAATAGATCTTCATTGATAAGCTTTGGTTCTGAAATACCTTTTTCATCGTTTTCAACATCAATTTCATCTGTAGCACTTTCCGTTCCGTCCTCTAAAGAGACAGGTAGTATATCTTCATTTATCTGTATTTTCTCCTTCGCTGCAGACAAATTTGTTTTCCCCGGAATGTATTCACAAGCTAAAAAAAGCCAGATAAATGGCAGATAAAAAAGGCTTGCTTTTAATATTTTCATTTCAATTGGAGGGTATTTAATACTTGTTGGCAAACATACTTATTTCCCTAGATAAATCGGAATTAAAAAACAAAATATTTTTTCACTTTCGGTTTATTTCTGTTTTTGTGGAAAGCTATTTTGCCCTGTTCGGTTAACAGATTATTTTTATTCGAAAAGGAGCATAAACATGGGCTAAATTCCCTATCTTCGTAAAAAATTAAAAAAAATACATTTATGGCTTTACAGTGTGGTATAGTGGGTTTACCTAATGTGGGGAAATCAACTTTATTTAATTGTCTTTCAAATGCTAAAGCACAAGCAGCAAATTTTCCATTTTGTACAATCGAACCTAATGTAGGAGTCATTACCGTACCGGACGAAAGGCTTAACAAACTTTCTGAGCTTGTTAAGCCCCAGCGTGTCCAGCCAAATACTATTGAAATTGTAGACATAGCCGGTTTAGTGAAAGGGGCATCTAAGGGGGAAGGATTAGGCAATCAGTTTTTAGGAAATATCCGTACGACAAACGCAATCATTCATGTATTACGCTGTTTTGACGACACAGATGTGACCCATGTAGATGACACTATAGACCCGGTCAGAGATAAAGAAATAATAGATACTGAACTGCAATTAAAAGATTTGGATACGGTTCAAAAACGCATTCAAAAAGTAGAAAAAATTGCCCGGACAGGAGGTGACAAAGAAGCTAAACGTACATTTGATATCCTTTCTGCGATAGAAAAACACCTGGAAGAAGGAAAATCGGTGCGTACTCACCCCTTGGACAAAGAAGATCTACCTTATATAGAAGATCTTTCTCTTCTTACGCTCAAACCTGTACTCTATGTGTGTAATGTGGACGAAGCTTCGGTCAATGAGGGAAACGAATACGTAGAAAAAGTAAAAGAAGCTATTCAGGATGAAAATGCGGAGCTTCTTATTATCTCCGCCCAGATTGAATCTGAAATTGCACAATTAGACTCCTTTGAAGAAAGAAAAATGTTTCTCGATGATTTAGGATTGGACGAATCGGGCGTAAATAAGCTTATCCGTTCAGCCTATAAGCTGTTAAATTTAGCTACTTATTTTACCGCAGGAGAAAAAGAGGTAAGGGCCTGGACCATAGAAAATGGATTTACCGCCCCACAAGCTGCCGGAGTGATACATACAGATTTTGAAAAAGGGTTTATTCGGGCAGAAGTGATTAAATATGAAGATTTCGTGCACTATGGCTCAGAAGCTGCCGTAAAAGAAGCCGGCAAACTTAGTGTAGAAGGGAAGAGTTATATTGTAAAAGACGGGGATATCATGCACTTCCGTTTTAATGTGTAAGAGTTTTCTATTTTTCTTAATGCTGGTACTTGCTCTCCCGAGCAGTGCCTTTTGAAAAACAAAATGTAGCTTTTTTATTAATTTGGTTTCGCTCATGACCGCTGGGTCTAGTCCTTGGAGGCACCCAAGGACCAAAGTGCTTTTCCCGTTTTTACCCCTTTATTCAACAAAACTAAGGGCAGGGAAAATGTTCTGTGAATTTTGAAAAGCCAAGCTCTTCAAAATTCAGTGTTTTTTTGGTTTATCTTCATACATCTACTGCGTTACAGACTTCTGGATATAGCCTACTATATCTGCAAAGTCCGGTGCCTTGTATCTGCACAAAGCTAAAACCATGAATAAAAGGGTACCGAGGTCTTGTCGCTCTTTCCTCTCCCACAAGCCCTGCACAGCACAGGCTGACTCCGCATTTCCCACTGCTCATCCCAATACAT
>JAJYRG010000110.1 GCA_021794195.1 Bacteroidota bacterium | reverse complement strand
GTTACAGCCTGCTCATAGTGTATGGTAGAAGATCGGGGGTTTATCCTACACGACTGTGTGTTTAATTTGTACGGCAGGGAGCGAAGATAGTCTATTCCTAATGCGCTGTAAAGAATAGGTTGTTTGATCCAGTTCACCCTTCATGTACCGGGCAAGATCCCTAAACTATTATAACGTATTCCTCATGTGCCGTTGTCTTAAGGTTGGTTAAGCTGTGCTACATATAGGTTACCCTGCCTTTATTGTCAGGCGCAGTTACGTATAAACTGTCAGTTAACTTATTCGATAAGACTTTCCTTCAGTAAAAGCTTGTCAGATCTGCTGTTATTCTCAACTTGCCGGGGGAGCTCCTAACTACGGATCAGGAAAGGTTTTTACTCTTCTTTGGAGAGGGACGAATCCGTATAGCCGAAACAGCAAAGAGGGAACTACTTTGGATCTTTCGTTGCCTGCAAAGGTTAGGCCCACAGCTGCTGAACAAAATTTAGACAAGGTTTGATTTGATTCCAACAATAAACCGTTGTTGTTTTGTGACTGACTCAAAACAGTGCTTACAAGTCATTTGCCTGTGCCGTTATTTCCGCAATATCTAAAACTTTAATTTCCGATTCTTTATTCTTTCCTTTTACGCCGTCGTTGAGCATAGTCATACAAAAGGGGCAGGCGGAAGCTACATATTCTGCTTTTGTCTCGATAATATCCTCCATTCGCTCTTCATTGATGTCTTTTTTGCCTTTTTCAGGTTCTTTAAACATTTGTGCACCTCCAGCGCCACAGCAAAGTCCGTTGCTGCGGCATCTTTTCATTTCAATCAAGTCAGCATCTAATACTTCCAAGGCTTTTCTGGGTGCTTCGTACACATTATTTCCCCTGCCGAGGTAGCAAGGATCATGATAAGTAATTTTCTTCCCTTTAAAAGTATTTCCATCGGCAGGTTTGAGTTTCCCCTCATTAATCAACGATTGAATAAGTTCGCTGTGATGTATCACTTCATATTTCCCGCCGAGTTCGGGATATTCATTTTTTATAGTATTAAAACAATGCGGACAGGCTGTGACTATCTTTTTTATGTGGTAGCCATTCAAAGTCTCTATATTTACCATAGCTTGCATTTGAAATAGAAACTCATTCCCGGCTCTTTTTGCCGGGTCGCCGGTACAACTTTCCTCTTTGCCTAAGATGGCGTATTTTATTTTTACATGATGCAGGATTTTACATATGGCACGGGTGATTTTTTGTGCGCGCTCATCAAAACTTCCGGCACAACCGACCCAGAATAAAATATCTGGCGACTCACCTTTTGCTGTTAATTCTGCTACTGTGGGTATATGAAATTTCATTTTTTCTTTAAATTTATTCTTCTTCGATCCAATTTGCTCTATCTGCCTGTGCATATTGCCAAGGGGCACCATTATTCTCTATGTTTGAAAACATATTGTTCAGACTGCCGGGGGCTTTTGATTCTTCCATCACGGCATATTGGCGTAAGTTCATAATGATCTCAAGAGGATTGATGCTAACCGGGCATTCCTCTACACAAGCATTACAGCTTGTGCATGCCCATATCTCTTCTCTTGTGATGTAAGTATCCAATAAAGATCGGCCATCGTCTTTAAAAGAGTCGTTTTTACGAATGTTTTTACCTATTTCTTCTGTTCGGTCCCGTGTGTCCATCATGATTTTACGCGGCGAAAGAAGCTTTCCCGTAATATTTGCCGGGCATGCTGCTGTGCATCGCCCACATTCCGTACATGTATAAGCATCTAAGAGGTTTTTCCATGTCAGATCATGAATATCTTTCGCGCCAAAACGTAAGTCTTCTTGAATCTCCGGTGCAGCCGCAGAAGGATCTAACATCGCTTTTACCTCAGCAGTAACAGTCCCCATATTGGCAAACTGGCCCTGAGGACGTAGATCCGCATAATATGTATTTGGAAAAGCCAATAGAATGTGCAAATGTTTAGACACAGGAAGGTAATTTAGAAAGGCTAAAACACCTATGATATGAAACCACCAGCTGAACCGCTCTATAAAAATTAAAGTATCGGGTGCGTTTGGAAGGAGGGAAGCAATATATTGGCTGATAGGAAAAGAACCGGCAAGGGGATACGCTTGCTGTCCTAATTGCTGCAATTTGAAATCAGCCGCGTTCATCGTCAGGAAAGCAGACATCAGTAATATTTCAAAAACTAAAATTAGGTTGGCGTCTGTTTTTGGCCAGTTGTCAAGTTCTTTAGAAGCCAATCGGTTTACTTTAACGATATTTCTCCTTAACAGAAACACGACGCAACCGAGAATTACCAGTACGCTTAATATTTCAAAAGAAAAAATCAAAAAACTATAGAAGCCTCCCATAAATCCAAAAATACGGTGGGTGCCGGCTATACCATCAATGATAATTTCCAGCATTTCTATATTAATGATGACAAATCCCAGATATACGAAAAGGTGTAAAATGGCAACCAAAGGGTTTTTGAACATTTTCTTTTGTCCAAACGCCACCAATAGCATGTTCCGCCATCGTTTCCGAGGTTGATCTGAACGATCCGACTCTTTCCCCAGCTTAATATTTTTATAAATCTTCCGGGCATTCCGCGTAAACAAAGCGATAGCAGATAGAAATAGAAGGATAAAGATAATTTGACTTATCATAATTATAATGTCTTACTACACAAATGTAATAAGAATTATATTTATAGGAGTCATCCGTGCGTATAATTGGCTTATCTATAACCAATCTATAAAAAAAGGAGAAATCATTTATTGATTTCTCCTTTTTATTATCAAACTATTTATTATTTGTTCCTTATTCTACTCCTAATTTTGTTTTGACATCTGCGGTCAAATCATCTCCCCCTTGGAAATAAGGGATACTTCCGTTTGAAACATCAAAAACATACGTATAACCTTTTTCGCTGGCTACGCTGTTTATGGCCTCTGTTACCTTTTGTTGTATAGGCTCAAAAAGTTCTTGTTCTTTTTTGCTTAACTCTTCCTGAGAGGCCCGTTGTACTTCATTAATGCGAGACTCTATATCCTGTATTTCTGTTCCTAATACTTGCAGTGCGGAATCTACTTCTTGACTGTTTGCTTCGCTTCTGTTTCTAAGCTTCTCGTTTGCTTCATTTTGTTTCTCCTGATAGGCGGCATACATATCTTGAAGTTCTTTGGTTTTCGAGTCATTTAAAGTTTTAAGCTCTTCTTGGGCAGTTTTAAACTCTTGGGTTGAAGAAATAATTTCTCCAAAATCTATATGTCCCAATTTTTGCTGAGCTTCTGCCAAGCCCGTGGAGAATAGCACGACAGCTACTACTGCAACACTTTTTAATAATTTTTTCACTATGTTCATGTTCATTTTTACTAGTATTCTTAACGATTAATAAGGCTGTTTTATATTATATAATTATTTACCACTGCAATTATAGAAAAAAAAATTAATCTAATAAAGTAGGATCAGGTTTAAAACCTAATTTTTTAATTATTTCATCGCTTTTATCCAGTTTTGGGTTTGCATATAAGAAGGTTACCTCACTTCCTTTATCCAATATGATGTCTAACCCTTGAGCATCAGCGATACTTTGTATTGCTTCAGCGACGCGCTCTTGAATGGGATTTACTAACCGAATGCGTTCTTGAAAGAGTTCACCTTCGTAACCAAATTTTTGACGTTGAAAATCTTTGACATCCTTTTCTTTTTGTACGATTTCATCTTCTCTGCGCTTGCGCATATCGTCATTCAGCAATACCTGATCATTTTGATATTCTTGGTATAACTTTTCTATCTCTGCGTACTGAGCATCCACTTCTTCTTGCCACTGTACAGATAAGTCATCCATCTTTTTTTGTGCGGCGACATATTCAGGAATGTGTTTTAAAATATATTCTGAATCTACATAGGCTACCCTTTGTGCATAACCCATGCTGACAGTAGCGATTAAAAAAGCGAATATAATTCCTATTTTTTTCATCTTTTTATGCTTTTTAATAATACCTCTTATTTATATAGACTGCAGATAATTCCTAAAGTTTAATTTAGAATCCTCCCAAGTCTTGCAAAATACTGAATGTGAAGTTTTGCTTCCACTGACTTTCCGGCAGTCCCGGAATCGGATCGAAAGCATGTCCATAGTCTATTCCCAGCATACCGAATATAGGTAAGAATATACGGGCACCAATTCCTGCCGATCTGCGGAGTTTGAAGGGGTTAACTTCACTGAATTTATTCCAGGTATTTCCAGCTTCTGCGAAAGCCATCATATATACTGTCGCTTGCTCGTTGAGCATGATAGGGTGACGCAGCTCCAATTGATATTTTGTGTAAATCGGACTTCCAGAGGATATAGCGACGTTTTGATCTTGATCTCCGGTCGTTTCCGGAATGATGGTACCATTCATATAACCGCGCATAGCGATGATCTCTGAGCCTTGTAAGAAGTCAAAACCCTGCATACCGTCGCCCCCCAGCTTAAAGCGCTCAAAGGTAGAGGTTTCGGTTCTATTCGTGTAGTTTCCTAAATAACCAAATTGGGCTTGTGTCTTTAATACCAGTTTGCCGGCAATTTTGGCATACCATTGCGAATCAAATTTCCATTTGTGGTATTCCGTCCATTTAAATTTCTCTTGCTCAGGTGCAGTGTCGTAGTTTAAATTATTCCAGGCAGAGTAAGGAGGAGTGACCTGCAACGATAAGCGTATATGCGAACCTGAAGTTGGATAAATAGGGGCATCGACCGAGTTCCTACTGATTTCCTGTGTAAAGTTTATGTTGTAGGCCGTGCCATCAGAAAACAGGAAATAGCTTGGGTACTTTTGAAGCTTATAGCGTTGAAAGGACAGGGAACTGTTTATTTGAAAATAATTGTCCGGCCATTGCAAACGCTTACCGAGAGAAACGGTTACTCCTGTCATCCAGATTCTGCTTAACTCTGAATCTTCTACCATCTGCCGTCCTGTATAATAGTCAAAACCACCATACGAGGAGTTTGATGTGTATGCACTGATTCCAAAATTAACGGGCTTTTTGCCCCCTAACCAAGGCTCCATGAATGAAAAGCTATAGGATTGATACCGTTTTCCTGAGGTTTGCCCTCTGAGGCTCAATTTTTGTCCATCCCCACGGGGCAAAGGCTTCCAGGCATCCTTTTTAAAGAAATTACTGGTGGAGAAATTGTTAAAAGTAAGGCCTAAAGTACCAATAACTTGTCCGGCACCGTATCCTCCCGACAATTCTACCTGATCCGACGGCTTTTCTTTTACGTTAAAGACAATATCTGTTGTCCCTTTTTCGTGGTCCATCGTAGATTGAGGGATATCCGGCTCAATAGCTTCTTCATCAAACATACCCAATTGAGAAATCTCCCGGATGCTTCGCATAATAAGTTCACGGGAATATTTTTGACCGGGTTTTGTGTAAATGGAACGTAGTACTACGCGATCATTGGTAATATCATTCCCTCTCAACAACACACGGTTAATCGTGTACTGTTTTCCTTCATAGATTTGTACTTCAAGATCGATGGTATCGTTATATATTTTTTTGATGACTGGGTTGACAGAAAATGTCAAATACCCATCGTTTTGGTACAAAGCACCCAAATCATCGCTGTTGCGTGTGGGGCCTTGAAGCTTAGTGTTTAGTTTTTCCTCGCTGAATACATCCCCTTTTTCTATACCGAGAATGATATTCAAGACAGAGTCTGTATACCTTGAGTTTCCTGTCCAGGATATATCACCTACGTAATATTGGGGCCCTTCATAGATATCCAGGTCAATTTCTATTCGTTTGTCGCTATATCTCGTTATTGTGTCTTTAATGATTTCAGCGTCTCTATACCCTTTATCGTGCAAGGTAGAAATGAGGTTTTCTTTTGCTTCTTCGTATTTTTCATCCTTAAATTTGCCCGGGCCAAATATCCGCCACCATCTTTTTGGGCGGACTCCTTTGAGCCATTTTGTTAATTTGCGATCAGAAAAAACTTCATTTCCCGAAAAGTTTACCTTTTGGACTTTTATTTTTTTATTGCGGTCTACATCGACGACTAAGATTTCATTATTGACTTCAGCGGAGTCTTTTACGGTCTTAATTTCTATGTCCGGATATAGAAAAGATTTTTTCCTCAGCTCTTTTTCAATCGTATTTTTAGTGGTTTTTAGCAAGTTTTCATTTACGATTTTTCCGGAACTTGCGTCCAGTTTTTTTTGTATATCATCTCTCATGCTCTTCTTGAGCCCGTTTAACTCTATATGGCTTAGACGGGGCCGTTCGGTGACCCGAATGTCGAAATAGATAGTTTCGTCAACGATCCTATCTGCATAGAGTTGTACATTTTCAAAAAGATTTTGTGCCATCAGCACTTTTACCACGTTAGCCGTTTCTTCACTGGGTACATTGATGTATTGTCCTACCACCAGTTTGGAGATAGTGATCAGTACATCTGTGTCTAAATATTCGGCACCGGTTACTTTTATGCCTCCGATTTCATAATCTTTAGGCTCCAAATAGCTGAACTCCTCGGGATCACTAAGATTAATCGGCCCTTCTTCAGTAATCTGAGCTTGAATATTTGCCAGGTGAACAAATGAAAAAATGGATATCAGAAAAAAAAGTCGCTTCATTTACAAATAATTGTCGATGCTAAAGTACAGGAATCTGTTGTTAATTTATGTTAAAATGTGTTTTTGTTTAATAACGGCAATATCACACCTTATAATCTGGCGAAGATAAGTAATTATTATAATTGTTCACTAATCTTACCGAATCTTCTTTCCCGGTTTTGAAATTCCAACACACTGTCATATAGATCTTGGCGGTTAAAATCCGGCCACATTTTTTCTACAAAAACAAATTCTGTGTAGGCTAATTGCCAGAGTAAAAAATTACTTACCCGCTGTTCTCCCCCGGTGCGGATGAGCAAATCCGGATCGGGAAGGTTTGCCGTATCTAAATATTGATTGAACACATCTTCTGTAATCGATGATTTAGCTATTTCATTGTTTTCTATTTTATCGATGATTTTTTTTGTTGCATTTAATATTTCATTGCGTGATCCATAGCTTAGCGCCAGTGTAAGTGTGCATGTTTTATTCTTTGCTGTCAGTTTTTTGGTTTCTTCTAGTTTTTTTTGGCAGTTGGAAGGCAAATCATAAATATGACCGATGGTGTTCAACCGCACATCATTTTTTTGAAATGTATCCAATTCTTTGTTTAAGGATGTGACAAGGAGTTCCATCAAGGCATTGATTTCCAGTTTTGGGCGGCTCCAGTTTTCCGAAGAGAAAGCATACAAAGTAAGGTAAGAAACGCCTAACTCAATACACCCTTCTAAAGCCTCGCGAACAGAATCCACTCCTTTTTTATGACCAAAAAACCTTAGTTTCCTTTTTTTCTTCGCCCATCGGCCATTCCCGTCCATGATAATGGCAATATGTTT
>JAJYRG010000109.1 GCA_021794195.1 Bacteroidota bacterium | reverse complement strand
GTTCAGGGTTTTGATTCACAAACATTTTCTAATAATATAACCGCTGCTTATCCTGCACATCCGGTCAAGCCCGGCGATTCCTGGGAAAGTACAGCTGAATTTTTAGAAAACCCAGCCTTATCAGAAACAAAGTTGACCTCTACATATAGGCAAGAGACGGATGAAGGCTATATAATAGATGTAGAAGGAGAATTGCTCGGCAGTTCAGGAGACAGCTTAGGTACTGTAGAGGGCTACTATATTTTAGATAAAAAGTCACACTTTACTAAAGAAAGTGTTTTGACAAATACGATGGAAATACAAGGTATGGAAGTCCGCAATAAAATAACAGTAACCGTTGAATAGTTTTTTTGCCTTGCTCATTGATACAAAGAGAGGTGAAAGGTAAGTTCTTCGTGAAATAGGGTGCAACAAAACAGCCTCTAAATAGTCTGGAGACTGTTTTCTGTTTTTGAATGAAAGCGGTAAAGTTTAGATTACGCTTCTGAAAGAGATTAACCCCCTACCTCTTGTTTATATCCATCTGCATCTAATAAATTATCTACCTCTTCAGGGTTGTTAAATTTTACGCGGATGATCCACCCTTCTCCATAAGGATCAGCGTTAACCAATTCCGGAGAATCATCTATCTTTTCATTGACTTCTAATATGGTTCCGGTTAGAGGCATAAATAAATCTGAAACTGTTTTTACAGCTTCAATACTCCCAAAAACTTCATTCCCTTCTACTTCCTCGTCAACTGTATCTACATCTACGAAGACTATATCGCCTAATTCCCCTTGAGCAAAATCAGTAATTCCTATCACGGCCTCATCGCCCTCGACGCGGACCCATTCGTGATCTTTTGTGTATTTTAATTCAGATGGCAAGTTCATATGTAATTCTTTTTATCAAAAATAGAACTATCTGAGCACATTACAAAATGTATTGAATTCAGTTATGTTCCTATTTCTGGTTTTTTTAAGAAAATATATTTCTATGTCGCTTTCGTGGACTGTACGATCGATAGTGAACGGAAATGTTGGTTAAATTCAATTATTAACTAAATAGGGGAAGCTGCATAAAACTGCACGGAAACTTCACCAAAAAATAAAACGGGGAGATGCAAATACAGGTATAGAAAAACGGATGGACGCTAAAATGTAAAATGCGGAAGCTTTACAGAGTATCTGATATGTGCTGACTTTTTTTGTTAAAAGCGGATTAAATTTCATTTATAAAATGGAGAAAGCTAACTTAGGGAGAATAAATATTTAGACACATGCATCCGCAAATTGAAAGGCTTTCCAATTTATCTTTTAAAAAAGAGAGAACTATTTTAGGGTTAATGTCGGGCACTTCTTTGGATGGCCTTGACATAGCTTTATGTACACTTAAGGGATTTGGTAAAAATACCGAAATGCATTTGGAAAAATTTTCCAGTCACGAATACAATAATCAATACCGGACAAACATCCGTAAAGTATTTTCTAAAAGAGAAGTAGATCTCCAGACGCTTTCCGGGCTACATGCCTGGGTGGGCAACTATCATGCAAGCTGTGTTTTAGAAGTTTTAAAAAACTGGGGAATTTCTTCAAAAGATATTGATCTCATAGCCAGCCATGGGCAAAGTGTTTTTCATGCCCCTCAGCGATGGACAAAAGACAATTTATTGCCTAACAGTACGTTTCAGATAGGAGACGGGGATCACATAGCTGTTAAAACAGGTATCATTACGCTTTCTGATTTCCGGCAAAAACATGTCGCGGCGGGAGGTGAAGGGGCTCCTCTGGTGGCTTATGGAGATCAACTCCTTTACAGCCATGAAAGAGAATATAGAGTTTCGTTAAATATAGGCGGAATTTCAAATTATACCTTTCTTCCTAAAAAGGGTTCTAAAATGTCTGCCTTTGCCACAGATGTAGGCCCCGGTAATACCTTGATGAATAGCTATATGCATAAATATTTTGGGTTGGAGATGGACAGAGGGGCAAGTATAGCCAGTAAAGGAGAGGTAAATAGCGCTTTGTTAGAAGCGCTTCTTGGGCATTCATTTTTCAACGAAAAACTTCCGAAAACAACCGGACCTGAGCTTTTCAACCTTTCATATGTAGAGAGGTGCAAAGCACAAAGCGGTATTCTCCCTATTTCCCATGAAGATATAATGTGTACTTTATGTGAGTTTTCTGCAAAGGCGATTTGCGACAGCATCCTTTCATTAAAAAATGACTATGCTGTAGATATCACCGTGTATATAAGTGGCGGTGGGCTTCATAATCCCCTTTTATATGAACGAATTAAAGATCGGTTGAAGAGCGCCGTTCCGGTACACTCGTTTGAGTTGTTGGGCATGAACCCAGATGCAAAAGAGGCTTGTTTATTTGCTGTTTTAGCCAATGAAACTGTTGCCGGAGAAGGGGGAAATTACCAGATTTTAGACAATCCGAATATCTGTATGGGCAAAATCAGCTTACCTTACTGATCCAGGGCGTGGTGTATAAATCTTTTGAAGGGATACATTTTTTTATATTCTTCCGCTATAGAAGACTCTGCATCTTTTGATAGAAAAACGCTATCCGGAACTTTTATATTTAGAATAAAATTCTTCAGCTTTAAGAGCTCTATATGTTCATCTTCTTCACTATATCCTGCTGGAGCCCGTTTGAGTTTGCCATGCGTGGATAGATCTTTTTTCTGAAAACCACCTTCCTTTAAAGCTGAAAACAAGGCCTTTGCATTGTAATCTATTTCTTGCCGGATTTGTTGGAGGTGATCCCTGTGTGGCCTCCAATAGCCGGTGGCCAAGTAGGAAGCTCCGGGTTCTATATGCAAATAATATTCAGGGCCGTCTAATTTGCGTCCGTCTATGGATATCCCTGCACTATACCATGTTTTATAGGGTGTTTTATCCTTCGAAAAACGAATGTCTCTGTAAATCCTAAACAGGCATTTCCGGGGTGAAATTCCGTGATTTATATGCGGATCAAACTCAGCCAGCTTGGCAATTAACCCGCCAATTAATGTCTCGATTTGCTCTTTGGCTTCTATATGTCTGTGTTTATTTTCATTGAACCAATCGCGGTTATTGTGGTGTTTAAGTTCGGATAAAAAATGAAAGATATCTTTTGATAAGATCATAAGCTAAAGTATTAATGTCAAAAATATATAGACAATGGGAGCGGAGAGCAGTAGGCCGTCAAAGCGATCCATAAGTCCGCCATGGCCGGGTAAGATAGTGCCTGAATCTTTGACTTGCAGTGATCTTTTTAACATAGACTCTACTAAATCCCCCCAGGTACCGAATATGGAAATGATAAACGCTACACTTACCCACTGCCATTTTGCTAAAGATCCAAAATATTGTTCCAGATTTAAGGCAACTCCTATTGCTAAGATCAATCCTCCCAAAAAGCCTTCCCATGTCTTGTTAGGGGAAATACGCTCAAATAGTTTTCTTCGTCCAAAACTACGGCCGGATAGATAGGCTCCTGTATCATTTGACCAAAGGAGGATTAAAAAGCCCAAAGGAATCTCATAAGCATAATAGCCTTTGAGAAATCCCAGTCCTATAAAACTGATGAAAGGTATGATCAGGTATACAACACCGAGAAATCCATAAGCCAGCGTTTGAAAAGGCTGGGTTGCTTGTTTGAGAAAAAGTTGTTGTAAAAACAAAAAGACCAAAGCGCCAAGAAATAATAGAATAGCCTCTAACTCGATCTGCTGCAGAAAAAATAAAGTAAATCCGATACAAATCAGCAATCCATACAACAGCCAGGCAGTAAATTTTTTTGAGGTATCAGGCTTTGAGATTAACGTATAAAACTCTTTTTGTGCGGTAATCGCTAAGAGGGAATAGAATACCACAAATAGCCATTTGCCCAATAAGAGGGAGCCAACCATGACCAAAACAAAAAAAAATCCGGTAATGGCTCTAGTTTTCATCTCTGTTTCTGTTTTCTTCTTGTTCTATGATGAGGGTTTCGGCTTGTCCTGTGTAGTTTTTATTGACAAATAGTTCTAATTTGCCAAAGAGATAAGAAGAGTCTTTTTTATTAAGTAGTATAGCCGGAATTCCATTTGCTTCCAACATCTGCTTCACCATTTCAGCTTCTATTTCATTGTGAAACTCCCGAATTTTCTGCCAATCTTTTTCCATATTTCTTTTTTTAAAATACTGATATATCTGACTTATCAACAAGCCTGTTACTAATGCACTAAAAATATATAAAATAGTTGAAAAATCTACGGAAGCTTGCAACTCTTCATAGGTTTTTCCTTGTTTCGCATAAATAAAAGCGAGTAAAGTAACCGTGAAATTATTAATAAAATGAGCGGCTATCGGAAGCCAAATATTTTGGCTCCAATATAAAAGATAGCCGAAAAACAAGCCCAATAAGAAGCGGGGAAGGAAGCCGTAAAACTGTAAATGTATGGCACTAAAGATTAGAGCTGTGATAAGAATAGCCCAGTGTATGTTGCCAAACCACCGTGTCAAAACCCCTTGTAAAGCCCCTCTAAAAAAATACTCTTCTACAATGGCAGGAACAACGGCCAATACCAATATATTGAATAAGAAAGATAACCAAGAAGCATCCATCACTATAGGCCGCATCATTGCTTCGGCTTCTTGTTCGCTCTTAAACATCCAATCTTCTACAGCTTTCCAAGACTTCGGTAAATGCATATTCTGATTGAGCTCAGCGATTAAGTTCATGACGGGGACAAAAGCAAATAAAACTATAAGGACTAAAAAGAAAGGCCGGGCTTCAATCGAAGTTGTAGGGAAATATTGAAACTGTTTTTCTTTTCTCTGGAACCACAAGGCCGGAATAAGAAAAGTACCGAAAGATCCTATTAATAATGCTAGCTTTAAGTAATTCAACTGAGATACGCTCATGTTACTGTCAAAGGGTGGGGGGAACACTTCTTTAAACAATAAAGAGCCTGACAACAGCATCAGCAATTGAAATAAAATGCTGCTGATAAGGGTTAAACCCAATAAGAGGAAAATGGAATGTATGGGTTTTTTATTTAATGGGATTTTGTCCATAAAACAAGTATAGCAATCATTTTTTAGATTGCTATACTTTTTCTGCGGGGGCAAACACTTTTATACTTCGCAATTTCCATTTGTGCATGTTCCGCCTTTGGAATTCCCTAATTCTTCAAATGCCGGGTTCTCTTTTCGCCATTCCTGAAAACTTTTTTGAACAGCTTCTTCAAAAGCTTCTACCGGCTGTGCCCCGGAAACAGCAAACTTTCTGTCAAATAAGAAAAAAGGCACGCCACTGATCCCTAAGTTTCGGCTTTCCATAATGTCTTGATTTACTTCATAAGCAAAATCTTCTGAAGAGAAAGTTTTGGTCAGTTTTTCTTCAGGGATACCTGCTTTCTTCCCTAGCTCTTTCAGCACATCAACATCTTCTATATTTTTTCCGTCGGTAAAGTGTGCCTTAAATAAACCTGCGACAATCTCTTTATCACAGTTCTCTTGTTTCGCCAGAGAGATCAAGCGGTGTGCATCAAAAGTATTGGCGGGAATATTCGTTTTGAAGTCTATTTTAATGCCGGCTTTTTCAGCGGCTTCGCTGATGTGACGGGTCATTCCCTCTATTTGCTCTGTAGGCATCCCTTTCGTTTCTGAAAGGTACGAAAAAACTGTATCGCCTTTTTTATGCCTATAGCTGGGGTCTAATTGAAAGCTTTTGTATTCTATTTCTATATTACCCGCTTCGCTAAAAGAGGATAAAGCTTTTTCAAAGTTTTCTTTCCCTATATAACAAAACGGGCACATAATATCAGACCAAATTTCTATTTTCATCATACTTTATTTAAATTTTTGTACAAATAGCTGGATACGCTAACCAGGTAGTGTTTTATTGCACTAAGAATAAACCTAACAATACAGCTATTATTCCTAATAAAATACTACTCAATATATAGACCAAAGCCATAGTATACTGTCCGGACTGTAATAACGTCAGGTTTTCAAGACTGAATGTTGAAAAAGTAGTGAATCCTCCACAAAAACCTGTCATTAACAGCAATTTTAAATGCTCTTGCCCGGAAGAATATTTTAAACTGAGACCGAAGAGTATACCTATCAAAAAACTCCCTAAGATATTGACTGTGAAAGTGCCAAAAGGAAAAGATAGCGTCATATGCTTAGTGCATAGCAAAGTTAAAAGATACCTTAACACACTTCCTAATCCTCCTCCTAAGGCAACTAAAGCTATATTTCGAATCATAATTTACTACGTTTTAAATGAAGAATGGTTACTCTACAGCTATCTCATCGACAAACATCCAAGCGCCGTGCCCCGCTCCCGGGCTTCCTTCCGGAATCTCTCCGATACTTTTATAAATCAGTTTTAAATACCGTGCGTTTTGATGAGGAACTTGAATTTCAATATTTCCACCCGTTTCTATTATTTTTTCCCGGGGAACATTATGTATTAAAGTAAAAGCTTCATTATCATGAGAAACATAAACGCCTATTCCTTCCGGGTAATGGATCCAGCTTCCTTTTTGCTCCAATACAGTTGTTTGAATTTTAGAAAATGAAATTTGTTCCCCAAAATCAATGGTAGGGATTAAGTCTTTTTGAGAAATACCAATCCAATTTTTCGCAAAATAATTTTTATTGCCAAAAATCCCATCTACTAAAGCATCGGGACCACCTTCTGAATAAGGGCCTTCTAAAGTATTCTCTAAACTTATATTTTTTCCGGTAGATTTACTGATTTTGAACTCCTGCTTTAATACATTGCTCTGCAGTTTATCGTTTTCGAAGTAAGCCGCCTGAATAGACATGGTTTTATCCAGACGGATAGGTGCGGTATATTTTTGGGCATCGATGGTGGGAGTAGATCCATCCGTTGTATAGTATATTCCTTCGTTTCCAAATTTATTAGACAGTGCATATACCAGTGCATTGTTCTCCTTTTTTATTTCTCCACTGACCTCATTAATAGCTGCGCTGTAATTAATTTCTTTTTCATCTAAAATTTTAAAATTCTGAATAACTCTCTTTTCAAATTCATCGTATTTATCCGGATTTGATGTGCCCCATGCGACTTCCGACATGGCCATGATTCTCGGGAAAATCATATACTCTACGTGCTGAAAATTTGGAATATATTCTGTCCAGAGATTGGCCTGAAGCCCTAAGATATGTTTTTCTTCATTTTTATTGAGCTCTTCCGGAATAGGATTGAAACTATATACTTTTTCTAACCGTAATTCGGCGCTAAAAGCTAAAGGTTCTGACGCTGGATTTCCTTGATAATAGTCAAAATACATATGGCTGACAGGTGTCATGATAGCATCGTTTCCATTTTTTGCGGCTTTGACAGCGCCTTCAGTTCCTGTCCAGCTCATTACTGTAGCGTTAGGAGCTAAACCTCCCTCCAGTATTTCATCCCAACCTATAATATCTCTTCCTTTTCCATTGATGTATTTCTCCATTCGCTTCACAAAATAAGACTGAAGCTCAAGTTCATCCTTTAA
>JAJYRG010000108.1 GCA_021794195.1 Bacteroidota bacterium | reverse complement strand
GCTTTAGCGGTGTATTACATCATTCCGCCCATGCCTGGCGCTCCGCCCATTGGAGGCGCACCTGCCCCGGCCATAGCTGCTGAGTCATCTTCATCTTGCTCATCTGCTAACACACATTCTGTGGTCAACAACATGGAAGCAACAGAAGCTGCGTTTTCTAAAGCTACACGGGATACTTTTGTAGGATCAATAACGCCTGCGGTAATTAAGTTTTCAAACTTGTCTGTACGCGCGTTATATCCAAAGTCATCATTTCCTTCCCTTACTCTCTGTACGACTACAGGGCCTTCAATAGCAGCATTTGCACATATTTGACGTAGAGGTTCCTCTATAGCTCTTCTGATGATACCTATACCTATATTCTCATCTTCATTCGCTCCTTTTAAGTCTTTTAAAGATTCAGTAGCACGGATGAATGCTACTCCGCCTCCCGCTACAATTCCTTCTTCTACTGCTGCTCTTGTCGCGTGCAACGCATCATCTACACGGTCTTTTTTCTCTTTCATTTCCACTTCAGTAGTAGCTCCTACATATAGTACAGCCACACCGCCAGAAAGCTTTGCTAAGCGCTCTTGTAATTTTTCTCTGTCGTAATCAGAAGTTGTCGTCTCAATTTGAGAGCGGATCTGACCAATTCTCGCTTTGATATCTTCCGAAGATCCAGAACCGTTGATAATAGTCGTATTATCCTTATCGATAACTACTTTCTCTGTCTGACCCAACTGTTCGATTTCGGTATTTTCAAGCTTATAGCCTCTCTCTTCAGAGATGACAGTTCCTCCCGTCAAAATGGCGATATCTTCTAACATAGCTTTGCGTCTGTCTCCAAAACCTGGCGCTTTTACGGCTGCTACTTTCAAAGAACCGCGTATCTTGTTTACAACCAATGTAGCCAAAGCTTCTCCGTCAATATCCTCAGCGATAATCAACAAAGGTTTGTTTGTTTGAACTTGTTTTTCCAAGATAGGCAGCAATTCTTTCATATTGCTGATCTTCTTGTCGTAAATCAAGATGTAAGGATCTTCCAATTCTGCTTCCATCTTGTCAGAATCTGTTACAAAATAAGGAGACAAATAACCTCTGTCAAACTGCATCCCTTCCACCGTTTTTACCTCAGTTTCCGTACCTTTTGCTTCTTCTACTGTGATAACACCGTCATTTCCTACTTTTTCCATAGCTTCCGCGATTAATGAACCGATCACTTCATCATTATTCGCAGATATAGAAGCTACTTGTTTAATTTTGTTAATGTCTTGACCTACTTCTTTGGTCTGTGACTTCAAATTTTCAACCACCGTAGCCACCGCTTTGTCTATACCTCTTTTCAGATCCATAGGGTTCGCTCCTGCAGCTACTGATTTGATACCTGGCGCTACGATAGCCTGAGCCAAAACCGTTGCTGTTGTGGTACCGTCTCCTGCAATATCTGCCGTATTAGACGCTACTTCTTTTACCATTTGTGCTCCCATATTTTCAAGAGCATCTTTCAATTCAATTTCCTTAGCTACGGTTACACCGTCTTTAGTAATTGCCGGTGAGCCAAATTTCTTTTCAATAATTACGTTACGACCTTTAGGTCCTAAAGTTACTTTTACTGCATTTGCTAACGTATCTACACCTTTTTTAAGTGCATCACGTGCTTCAACATCGTATTTTACTTGTTTTGCCATCTGTTATTTTTTTAAAACTAATTTTGGTTTTCCCGGATGGGATTTACCCACCCTTAAGACATTTTTTAATTTAACCCGGTTATTATTCTAAACCTTACAATATCGCGTAAATATCAGATTCACGCATAATCAAGTAGTCTTTACCTTCATAAGTAATTTCCGTACCTGCATATTTACCGTATAAAATCTTATCTCCTGTTTTTACGGTAAGAGGCTCGTCCGGTTTACCAGAACCTACAGCTACAACAGTTCCCTGTGATGGTTTTTCTTTAGCTGTATCAGGAATATAAATTCCAGAAGCCGTTTTTTCTTCAGCCGGGGCCGCTTCTACAACTACTCTGTCCCCAATAGGTTTAATGTTTAATGCCATAATTATTTATTTTATTAATTTCTTGTTTTTATTCTCTGCTAATGAGTCTAACAGCAACTATGCCAATCTCAGTACGCCACTTTTTATTGTCATTTTTTCACTTTTATATCACAAAACATGACAGCAAAAAAAGCCCGCTGACAGAGTGGCACAAAAAAGCCCCGACTTTGCGGGGCTTCTAATTTTTTTAAAAAACTCTTCGTTTATTCTGCCGTGTCTATCGCGCCAGGTACTCCCTCTCCTTCCGCACCAGCTTCAGGAAGATTTTCAAAGTTCATTCCCGGAGTTTGCTCGGGCAATTGCTGAACAGGCGCGTCGATTTGGTTACCCAGGTTGCTTGACGAAGACGAACCGCTCGGCCCCATAATATTAATGGCTAAACAAAAAACCATTAAGGCTATACTCAATCCCCAGGTTCCTTTTTCTAAGATATCTCCAGTCCTTTGCACCCCCACAAGATTGGCTCCCCCCGAAAAACCGGAAGCCAGACCTCCTCCTTTAGGATTTTGGATCAATACAAAAAAACCTAAAACGGCACTGGTTAAAATTATTAAAATAATGAAAAGTGTAGTCATTTTTATATATTATTTTTACGTTTTCTCCAATTCTGAAATGCGGCTCGCAAAATACGCTTTTTTTTCCGGATATTTCAAAATTAACTTACGGAATATTTCTATGGCCTTATTAGTATGCCCTTGCTCCACATAAATATTCGCCAGCGTTTCGGTAACCATATGAAACTGTTCTTCCGACCCTTTTCTCGCTTTATTTTCTACATTCAGCTTTTCAACAGTAGGGGGTTTGATTTGAGGTTCTTCCCGGATGAAACGCTCTAAAATCTGATCGGTCTTCCGTACATTTTTATTCTCATCGGTACGAATGTGATATTTTGGATTTATTTTTTCTTCAGGAGCCTGGTAATGCAATATAGAAGATCGTATTTGCTGATCCAGCGTATTCTCTTCAATCTTATTAAAATCTATTTTTTTGTGGACCGGATTGTTTATCTGGGGTTCCGATGCGAAAGGTCTATACGTCTCTGCATGTTCTAAACGCGTTTTATGTAGCCACCACCTAAAACTGTAAGGCATAAGCTGATCATCATATACACTAACCTGCTCCTCTTGCCCGGAATGAGGTGTCTCCACCGAAAGAGCATGGGATGCTTGCTTAATATCTTCCGTACCGGATGAAATAGACTCAAATTTCCACTCCGCCTTTTCCTCCTCACCTGATCTGTCGGACTCTCCTGACTGTTCAGACGAAGAGATCTCGTTTTCCTCCACTCCGGCCGAAGGATCGCCAAACTCTTTATAAGATTGAGCCAGCCAAAATATATTGGGCGCGTACAGGTTACTTTGGGTTATGCTTAATGGATCCTCTTTATGTATTCTGTCCAAAGCGCACTGCAAAGGAAAAGAATAAGGGTATTCTTTTGCCATTTCCCCGATCTCTGATTTAGGCAAAGATGGATCTCCAGATAACACTTGATGGTATATTTCTTTTTTTGACAGAATGTCCATTTTAATCTTTTTTTTAATTACCAGTTCGCAAATGCCCGGTTATAGATTTCTTCCGTCAGCATTTTTATAATTTCTTGATTTAACCCTTCTTCTTGAGAAGTGATATCTCCGTCAAATTCTTTATACTGAGTAAAGGACTCTTCAAAACTGGCTTCATCATCTCTTGTGTTCGTGTATTTTACCTTCACTGTGATAGACAATCGATTTAAAGCAGCCCGGTCAGTATTAGCTTCTACGGCTGCCGGCGCAATTTTATAGTCTGTAATCGAACCTTCAAAGATAGCATCTCCCTCTTCTCTTACCTGGCTTAACCGCGTGTTGCTCCGGATATACTCGCGTAGGCCTTCCGTGAAATTTTGGCTCAAAGTAGGGTAAACCATAGAAGCCATATTTTCAAAATGCTGAATCTCCACAGTCTTCATCCACTCGGGAATCGAGCCTCCGGTCAAACTGTACGATACTCCACAGCCCTGAAAAATGGTAAGTACGCTCATCAGCAGGAATATCTGTATATTTTTTATTATTCTCGTCATTTTATTTTAAATCGAGATCTTTTATCTTTCTGTATAAAGTTCTTTCGGAAATACCCAATTCCTGGGCGGCTGCTTTCCGTTTACCATTATGCTTTTTAAGTGCTTTCTTTATTAATTCTGACTCCCTTTCTACTAAAGATAGTGACTCTTCGACTTCCTCTGCTTCTTGATCTTCATAAGATAAATAACCTTTGTCCTGATGATCTGATGAAGGTCTATGAATCGTTATACGGGGTGCATCTTCTTTCTCTCCAGAAGGAAAAACTCCTGTTTCGGCGACATCTTGGTATAATTGATTGATGTACGAAGTGTTGTCTTCAAAGGTATTTGAATTCACCCCTTTTTGGATCAGCTCCACTACCAATTTCTTCAAATCGCTCATTTCCCGCTTCATATCGAAAAGTACTTTGTACAAAATATCTCTTTCCGATAAATCCTTGTTTTGTTCCCGGATAAGGGCCGGAAGTAAAGAGCGTCTTTCTTGCGGAAGATAGCGATTCAGAGTCTGCGCATCAATCACTCTCTCTTTTTCTAAAACAGCGATTTGCTCGGCTATATTTTTCAATTGACGGACGTTCCCCGGCCAATCAAATTGGATTAACAGTTCCTGCGCATCTTCTGTAAGCTGTATGGAGGGGGAGCGGTATTTATCTGAAAAATCTGCTACAAATTTTCGGAATAAAAGGTGTATATCTTCCTTTCTCTCCCTCAATGCTGGAATTTTCAGAGGCACGGTGTTTAATCTATAATATAGATCTTCTCTAAACTTCCCGTCGCTTACCGCTTGATACATATCCACATTGGTCGCCGCCACCACCCGCACATCTGTTTTTTTTACTTCAGAAGATCCCACACGGATGTATTCGCCACTTTCCAAGACGCGAAGCAAACGGGCTTGGGTACTTAGAGGCAGCTCTCCCACTTCATCTAAAAAGATAGTCCCTCCGTCCACTACCTCAAAGTATCCTTTTCGTGCTTCGTGTGCTCCTGTGAAAGAGCCCTTCTCGTGACCAAAAAGTTCTGAATCTATTGTTCCTTCGGGAATAGCTCCACAGTTAACGGCAATAAACGAACCATGCTTCCGTACACTGAGTTGATGAATAATGTGCGAAAAAACTTCCTTTCCGGAACCGCTCTCCCCCTGAATCAATACAGAAATATCTGTAGGTGCCACTTGACGGGCGATATCCAAAGCTCTATTCAGCAAAGGGGAATTTCCGATGATTCCAAATCTATTCTTAATGTCTTGGTTATCCATTTACTATTACCCTCTTCCTAATTTAATCTATTATCCTACCTATTAAAGTAGCTGAAGTACATGACTCTCCCAAAACCTTTACATAGTCTCCTACCTTATACCGGGGATCGACGGGAAAAACAAGCATGGTGTTTTGATCATTTCTTCCACAGTAGTCTTGATCAGAGCGCTTTGAAAAACCTTCGATCAATACGTGGTGTACTTTTCCTACAAAGTTTTGTATCCTGTACAGGCTATGCTCTCTTTGCTTCTCCACTACTTCTGTCAATCTTCTTTTTTTCACTTCTTCCGGCACATCGTCTTCATACTTACGGGCGGCTAGAGTTCCTGGCCTTTCCGAATACGCAAACATATAAGCGAAGTCATACTTCACTTCATCCATGATGCTCAACGTGTCCTGATGGTCAGCTTCTGTTTCTGTACAGAACCCTGTAATGATGTCCGCTGAGATGCCGCACTCAGGAATAATACGGCGTATGGCATCCACACGCTCTAAGTACCATTCTCTATCGTACGTTCTGTTCATTAATTTTAAAACCCGGGAATTCCCCGACTGTACGGGTAAATGTATATACTTACAAATATTGTCGTGATCCCTCATAGAGTACAAGACCTCATCCGTAATGTCTTTGGGGTGTGAAGTAGAAAACCGTACTCTCAACAAAGGATTAAGCTCTGCTACCATGGTCAGCAATTGAGCAAAATTGACCGTTTGGCCTGCATCCCCTGTTTCTTCGGATCCTTCGTATTTGTAGGAATCCACATTCTGCCCGAGCAGCGTTACTTCCCTATAACCTGCATCAAAAAGATCTTGTGCTTCTTTAAGTATAGACTTCGGATCGCGGCTACGTTCTCTGCCCCGTGTGAAAGGGACTACACAAAAAGAACACATATTATCACAGCCCCGCATAATAGAAATGAAAGCCGTAACTCCATTTGAATTCAAACGAATCGGGCTGATGTCCGCATAAGTTTCTTCCCTCGAAAGCAAAACATTGACAGCTCGGTCGCCCGCTTGTACTTCTGCAATGAGATTGGGTAAATTTCTATAGGCATCCGGCCCTACGACAATATCGACTAATTTTTCTTCTTCCAAAAACTTGGCTTTAAGCCGCTCAGCCATACACCCCAATACGCCTACAATCAAACCGGGCTTTGCTCTTTTGGCGGCTCCAAACTCTTTCAGACGATTCCGAACCCGCTGTTCCGCATTTTCCCGTATCGCACAGGTATTGATAAAAATAGCATCTGCTTCCGAAAAATCATTGACCGTCTTATACCCCCGCTCTGCGAGTATAGAGGCTACAATCTCCGAATCTGAGAAATTCATCTGGCATCCATAACTCTCAATATACAAGTTCTTCGAGGCTTGGATATCTTCCGTCGCTATATCTAAAACTTCTCCTTGACGTGTCTCTTCAAGAGGAGTATTATTTGCTCTTTTTAAATCTAACATAGTCTTTTGCTTAAAGGGACAAAGTTAAAAATAATAGTTTAAAAACTGTGTCAAATTGGCAGGAATATATTAGAAAAACACTTAAAAAATGCAAAAGCTGTCTGAAAGACTTTCATATAGTAATGAACATACAGAAGTCTTTCAGACAGCTTTGTTAAAAAATACTTTTAGATTAGGATTATGCTTCTCCAGCCTCGGATTTAGCGTCGCTTTTCATCTTTTCTCCAGCTACGATTACAATTTCCACCCGTCTGTTTTGAGCCCGGCCGTCGTCTGTATCGTTCGAAGCAATCGGCTCAGAATAGCTCTTACCTTCCGTTTTGATCCGGTTGTCGGAAACTCCTTGAGCGACGGCATACGATTTTACCGAATTGGCCCGGGCCAAAGAAATTCTTTGGTTTACTTCCTGCGTTCCAATATTGTCAGTATGGCCAAGCACTAAAATTTCTGTATCTGGTTCTTTATTCAAGGTTTCTGCTAACTTCGCGATGTTTGTTTTTGCAGAAGATTTCAAGTCGCTGCTGTTAAAGTCAAATAAAATCCCTTCGTCAAATTTTACCACTATTCCTTCATCCGCTTTGATAACCTCTGCACCTGCTACGGTGTTTTCAATTTCTTTCGCTTGTTTGTCCATCTTCTTTCCAATCAATGCTCCGGCACCTCCCCCGATAACTGCACCTGCGATGGCTCCCACAGCAGTATTCCCGGCTTTCCCTCCGATAATCGCTCCTACTGTTCCCCCGGCTGCAGTACCTACAGCGGCTCCTTTCGTGGTATTACTTGCATTTCTGACTGT
>JAJYRG010000107.1 GCA_021794195.1 Bacteroidota bacterium | reverse complement strand
GTCGGGTTGGCGGGATTCGAACCCACGACCTCCAGCACCCCATGCTGGCGCGATACCTGGCTACGCTACAACCCGATTGGAAATGCGAAAATAAGGAATTACCCTATCATCCCAAAATATATTTGTAAAGAATAGAGGGCTGAGAAATTATTCGCAATGCAAGGTTAATTCTACCTAAAATTTTATCTTTGTCATTTAGTAAGTAAAGACGCAAAATGAATATATCATATAATTGGCTGAAGGATTATTTGGAAATATCTGAAACCCCCAAAGAGCTTTCTCTGATTCTGACCGACATTGGTTTGGAAGTAGAGTCTTTGGAAGCTCAGCAAAGTGTTCCCGGAGGATTGGAAGGATTGGTGGTGGGAGAGGTGTTGAGCTGTGAACAACATCCGAACGCCGATCGATTGAAAGTAACGAAAGTTGATGTAGGCCGATCCGAACTTTTAAACATTGTTTGTGGCGCACCAAATGTCGCTCAAGGACAAAAAGTGGTGGTGGCTACGGTAGGGACTACTTTATACCCATTAGACGGAAAGCCTTTTAAGATTAAGAAATCTAAACTTCGCGGAGAGCTTTCTGAGGGGATGATATGTGCAGAAGATGAAATCGGTGTAGGCCGTTCCCATGAAGGGATCATTGTGTTACCGGAGGAGGTTCTTGTCGGTACGACTGCAAAAAGCTATTACAATGTCCAGGATGATTATTGTTATACCATAGGGTTAACTCCCAATAGGGCAGACGCTACTTCTCATTTGGGGGTAGCTCGGGATGTAGCTGCTTATTTCCGCAAATCCTTGCCTTTAAAGGGAATAGATACTCCTCAGGTTTCCGAATCTGTACGCTCGGTAGAAGTAAAGGTGACAGAACCTGGATTGGCTCCTCGTTATTCCGGGATTGTGCTCACGGATGTAAAAGTAGGAGAGTCTCCAAAATGGCTGAAAGAGCGGTTAGGGGTTATTGGTGTCCGACCGGTCAATAACGTCGTAGACATTACAAATTTTATCTTGCATGATTTGGGGCAGCCATTACATGCTTTTGACTTGGATAAAATCGCCGGAGGGAAAGTCGTCGTTCGCAAAGCAAAAGAAAACGAGAAGTTTATCACTTTGGATGAAGTAGAGAGAAAGCTCTCTGAAGAAGATCTGGTTATTGCTGATCAAGAAAAGCCGATGTGTATTGCCGGTGTTTTTGGAGGATCTTATTCCGGAGTGACTGAAGGAACAACGGCTATATTCTTGGAGTCCGCCTATTTTGATGCAGTATCGGTGCGGAAAACATCCAGACGGCACGCATTGAAGACTGACTCTTCTTTCCGCTTTGAAAGAGGGACAGATCCGGATATGACGGTGTATGCTGTACAAAAAGCCATAACCCTGCTTGTGGAATATGCAGGTGCCAAAATAGCCTCGCCTTTAACGGATCAATACCCAAAGCCGATAGAAGCACGTGAAATAACAGTCGATTTAAATAGAGTAACCGCATTGATAGGGAAGGATATCCCTAAAAGTGAAATTATAGAAATCCTTACATCTCTGGAGATAATTGTGGAAGATCAAGGAGAACAACTGCATGTGACGGTTCCCCCTTACCGGGTAGATGTGCAGCGTGAAGTGGATATAATTGAAGAGATACTCCGTATATACGGATATAATGAAATAGAGATAGGTTCTAAAATAAAAGCTTCCCTTAAAGCTTCTTCTAAACCTGATAAAGAGGTTGTTGTAAATCAAGTTTCTGATTTTTTGATCGGGAATGGATTGAGAGAGACACTTTCTAACTCTTTAACAAAACAAGAGTATCTCGAAGATAAAGAGAAAGCAGTTAAAATGCTCAATCCTCTGAGCAGTGACTTGGATGTGATGCGTCAAAATTTACTGTTTTCAGCGCTGACGGCTATAGACTATAATAGAAAGCGGCAACATACCGATTTGAAGTTTTTTGAGTGGGGAAAGACCTACTTTAAAGAGGAAAAAGGGTATCGGGAAGAACAGCACCTTTCGTTGACATTGACAGGGAAATGGCATGCACAGACTTGGAGTGCAAAACCGAAAGACGTAAGTTTCTATCAGTTAAAAGCTTTGGTAGATGCGCTTATGAAAAGACTGAATATCCATAGCTTTCAAAACCGGGAAACGGATTCTCCGTATTATGCGTATGGATTAGAATATCACAGAGGCCCACAGGTATTAGTACGCTTTGGTGCCATCCGCAAAAACATTTTAACTCAAATGGACATAGATGCGGAGGTTTTTTACGCAGATTTCCATTGGGACGTTATATTAAAAGCCCTTCCGAAGAAAACAATCAAATTTGCTGATATACCTAAGTATCCTGCTGTCCGCCGTGATTTAGCCCTGTTATTAGACGAATCGGTAACTTTGCAAGAGTTAAAGACAATAGCTTTTAAATCAGAGAAAAAGTTTTTGAAAGATGTACAGATATTCGATGTGTATAAAGGAGAAAAATTGTCTAAAGGGAAAAAGTCTTATGCTCTGAGCTTTACGCTACTGGATGAGCAGAAAACTTTAACAGATCAACAAATTGATAGTATAATTAATAAATTTATTATTAACTTTGAGAAGGAAGTCGGGGCAGAAGTGCGTTGACGGATTGTATTAAAGATTTTGAAATAGCGAAACCTATGGCTACATTAAATGCACAAATGGATGTTGTTATTGAAAAAATAAAAAACTTGATCCAAATGTGTGAAGCCTTACAAGAGGAAAATGATTTGCTGAAATTAGAAAATCAATCTCTGCAGGTAGCTTTTGAAGCGAGCAAGGAGAAAGTGGGGGAGTTGGATAAAAAGATCAAAGCATTGGCAGTAGCAAAATCATTTGAAAAAAGTGAGGCAGAAGATGAAGCTGTGCAAGAAAAAATATCGGACACGAAACGCAGGATTGATAGTTTTGTGAAAGAAATTGATAAATGTATAGATATGCTGAAGTAATTTCAGTATGTTCCGTTACAAATTAAGCTCGAGAAATGGGAGAAATTTCCATTAAAATAAATATTGCAGACAGGGTATATCCACTGCGTGTATCTACACAGGAGGAAGAGATTATACGCTATGCTGCAAAGAAAATAAATGAGAAAATAAACGAATTGCAAGAGAATTATGCAGTTCGGGATAAACAGGATTTATTGGCCATGTGCGTGCTGCAATATGCGACAGGAATGTTTAAGGCTGAAAACAATGTGAATAATCAGCAAGCAGAAGTAGAGGATTCTATCCGCGAATTGGACAATATGTTAACAGAATTTTTTAATAAATAAAAATTCGATACGTTCTTTTTCTTTTTAAGAGCTTAAATAAGAGTTTGCCGCAATTAAATTCGGGTTGTCACTATTTAAAACTTAACACTTCAATAAATAACGGTGAAAAGAGAAGTAGGTCATTTTGCGAAAGCCATCTGATCATGTTCAATCGCCAAATCTTGTTAAAAATGAAGTTTATAATACATGGTACCTGTTTATTTAATTGCGGTTTTTTTATGCGAAAATTTGAAATAAGAATATGATTAATAATTAAATAACTGATGGAAATAACAACAATAATAACAATAATAGCTTCCTTGATTATTGGAATAGTGATAGGTCGGTACCTGCTTCAACGGCTATTCCAAAAACAAGAGAAAGAAGCCCGGGAAAAAGCGGCAGAGATCCTGAAAGAAGCTGAGCAACGAGCCGAAAACCATAGGAAAACAAAAGCGCTGGAGGCGAAGGAAAAGTTTTTAAAACTGAAGTCCGAACATGAAAAGGAGGTCAATAAAAAGAATAACTGGATTAGCCAAAAGGAGAACAGCATTAAGCAAAAAGAAAAGTCTCTGAGTAATAAATTTGAAAGTCTGAACCGCGAAAAGCAAGAATTGGATGGGCAGCGCAATAAGCTGAGCCAGCTTACAGAATTGAATGAAAAGCACAAAAGAGAATTAGATCAACTGAATGCCCGGAAAATCAAACAATTGGAAAGTCTGGCTGAAATGTCTGCCGAAGATGCTAAAAAACAATTGATTGATTCTATGACCCGGGAAGCCCGGTCACAAGCCATGATGCACATCAAAGAAATCGTAGACGGAGCGAAAATGACAGCATCCAAAGAGGCTAAGAAGATTGTCATTCAGACCATACAGCGTACAGCTACTGAAACAGCTATTGAGAATACAGTTTCGGTGTTTAACATTGAAAGTGACGATGTCAAAGGTAGAGTCATTGGTCGTGAAGGGAGGAATATACGGGCTTTAGAAGGTGCTACCGGCATAGAGATCATTGTAGATGATACTCCCGGAGCGATTATTTTATCTGGATTTGATCCCGTGCGAAGAGAGATCGCCCGTCTATCTTTACATAGATTGGTAACCGATGGACGGATTCATCCGGCACGTATTGAAGAGGTAGTCGAAAAAACAAAAGGACAGATTGAAGATGAGATCATTGAAACGGGCGAACGCACAGTTATCGATTTAGGGATTCACGGCTTACATCCGGAATTAATCAGAATGGTCGGAAGAATGAAATACCGCTCCTCATACGGTCAGAACCTGTTGCAACACTCAAGAGAAGTAGCCAATTTTGCGGCCACGATGGCATCCGAGTTGGGATTGAATCCGAAACATGCCAAACGTGCCGGTTTACTTCACGATATTGGTAAAGTACCGGATGACAATCCAGATATACCCCATGCACTTTTAGGAATGCAGCTTGCTGAAAAATATAAAGAACATCCTGAAGTGTGCAACGCAATAGGTGCCCATCACGATGAAATCGAAATGACTTCATTAATATCTCCGATTGTGCAAGCTTGTGATGCTATATCCGGCGCACGCCCCGGAGCAAGAAGAGAAATTATAGAGAGCTATATAAAGCGCTTAAAAGAATTAGAAGACTTGGCCCTTTCTTATCCAGGCGTGGAAAAGACTTTCGCGATACAGGCAGGGAGAGAATTGAGGGTAGTCGTAGAAAGTGAAAAAATAAACGATGAAGAAGCCAATATTCTGTCGGCAGATATTTCAAATAGGATACAAACTGAAATGATTTATCCCGGACAGATAAAAGTGACGGTGATTAGGGAAACAAGAGCAGTAGCCTATGCCAAATAACATTTTGTTGTAGAATGGAAAGGAGGCTTGATGTATAGCTTATATCAAGCCTTCTTTTTTATTTGTATATTATAATTATTCTTTTTCAACGATATGGCTAAACACAAGAAAAAACAAAAGACAGAACCCAAGCGCAAAGTTATCTTATATTTCGAGCAATTGGATCAAAAATTTGGGAAACAGAAAAACCTTATTCCTTATTTCATACTGATATATTTATTTTTTTTCTCCGTGTTGGGTTTGATATGGATGATTCCCTTTCCTCAATTTGATTTCTTAGTGCGGATGGAAATGCATACATTTTTTAATTGGGCATCCATTCTTATCGCTATTATGATATACAGTTACCTCAAACTGGCACCCACTTTATCGTATGCTGTATTGATAAGCATTTGGGTTATGAGTTACTTTATTGTACAGTTGGAATACAGAGAAGCTGCTGGCGGAATGGCAGTTTGGATGTTTTGCTTTATCCTGTTTGTTATTTCTTCTTTAGGATTGCTATTAATGGCAAAACAAGAAAGGGAAAAGATCAATCTGAATGAGGGATTGCTTTTGGTAAGCATAGGACCTATTTGGGTTTGGAGTAAACTTTATGATCGTTTTAAGTGGAAATACTGATTTTCGCAGTGTGAAAAACTAAGTAGAAATAACTTTTATCTTTTATAATCTTTTGAATAATCTGTATATTTATCTCTGTCGCTTATCGCAATTTAGATAAAGAAGATGATTTCCGGTAAGGCAATGGGGGATGATCGTTCGTCGGCGGCTAAGCTGTTTAATGATTAAAAATAAACACTAAATATATGCGTAAACAATTCGTCTTATTTTCTTCGCTTTTATTATTGGTAATCTTGGGGCTCTCCATTTTTTTAAATGAAAACTGGTATGTAGTCTTCGTGATTTTACTGGTTATTACCATTCTAGGGTATATAGATATGTACCAGAAGAAACATACTATACGGAGGATCTATCCGCTATTTGGTAGGTTCCGCTATGTCTTAGAAGAATTGCGCCCTAAAATGTATCAGTATTTTATTGAATCTGATATTGATGGACGGCCGATTAACAGGGTCGATCGTTCGACAGTATACCAAAGAGCGAAAAAAGAGCTGGAAACCATCCCTTTCGGCACACAGCTGAATGTGTATGAAGAGGGGTACGAATGGATGTGCCATTCGGTGGCTCCCAAAGATTTTAGTACTTTAAATCAAGATCCACGGGTTTTAGTAGGAAATAAAGATTGTAAACAACCCTACTCTGCCAGTATCTTTAATGTTTCTGCTATGAGCTTCGGTTCTCTAAGTGCTGAAGCCGTAGAAGCGATGAATGGAGGCGCGAAATTGGGAGGTTTTGCTCAGAATACTGGAGAAGGAGGAATCAGTCCCTATCATCTGAAATATGGAGGGGATTTGATTTGGCAAATTGGTACGGGATATTTTGGCTGCCGCGATGAAGAGGGAGATTTCAATGCAGAGCTTTTTGCGGAGAAGGCAAAACATCCCCACGTCAAAATGATAGAGTTGAAGATTTCTCAAGGCGCAAAACCCGGACACGGAGGAATATTGCCGGCTCGGAAAAACTCAGTGGAAATTGCAAAAATCCGTCATGTGGTACCCCATACGAAAGTAGCATCCCCTCCTTACCACTCGGCATTTTCTACCCCTTTGGAAATGATGCAGTTTATTAAAAAACTCAGGGATCTTTCGGAAGGAAAGCCAGTAGGCTTTAAAATTTGTATTGGACATAAAAGTGAGTTTATCTCCATTTGTAAAGCCATGATCCATTTGGATGTTTATCCAGATTTCATTACGGTAGATGGGGGAGAGGGAGGAACAGGAGCGGCTCCGCAGGAATTTTCTAATTATGTAGGTGCTCCCATGTTAGACGGCCTGAGTTTTGTACATAATATTCTGAATGGCTTAGGAATTCGGAAACATATAAAGATTATGGCGGCTGGAAAGATAACCTCCAGTTTTCATATTGCACGTGCCTTGGCTCTAGGTGCAGATATGTGTAACTCTGCCAGAGGAATGATGATGGCTATTGGTTGTATTCAGGCACTGATCTGCAATACTAACCGTTGTCCTACGGGTATCACTACGCAAGATCCTACGCTCCGGGTAGGCCTGGTTGTAGAAGATAAAAAAGTGCGGATGGCTAATTACCATGAACAAACTATTAAAAACTTTGTGGAGCTCTTAGGGGCATCAGGCTTGGATGATAAAGCTAATATCACCCGATCGCATATTTACCGCCGTGTTCAATCGAATATGATGCTTACTTTTGAAGAGATTTTTCCATCTATCAAGGTGGGTTCTATGCTTGAGAATCAGAATATCCCTGAGAAATATAAAGCTGATTTCGAATTGTCGGATATGAACAGGTGGGCTATTGCTACCCGGGAAATTAATGAAGGACAGCAAAGCTATTAGAGGAAACTTATATTCAACAGAAAGGCGGGGACACCTACTTGCAGAGTAACCGCTAAGCTGAATGGTTTAATGTATACTATTACATTTTATCTTTGAGCATTCTATTATTCGTCAAGGCCTGAGTCGCGCTTTCTCCTTAGACTAAGTAAGCGCCTCCATTGCAGTAGGTAGGAGATAAAATGTGTCTCATCCATCAGTAACATACGGCATAAGGTTTATATAC
>JAJYRG010000017.1:28441-38822 GCA_021794195.1 Bacteroidota bacterium | reverse complement strand
TAAGCTTTTCGTCCATGCGTTTCGTCCCGCTTGTACAAGCCACTAAACATGCGGTAAAGCTTACCGCTACTAATAAAAAATATTTTTTTACCATTTATTTTATTCTCTAAATAGGCTTATAAAAACTCTGTCTATTAGAAGTGGATAGCCTTGGGTTAGTTTTAATTCCCGATCCTCAAAAATAACAAGCTAACATTCACTCTATGATAAAATACTTCAAAGAGTGGTTTTATTTATCCGGATATCCTGGATTTTGAGTCAACTCATTATTACGCTGTAATTCATCCAAGGAAATCGGCCATAACAAATCTGATTCTGTAAACTTTGCTCCCGAAGCATTTGACGCACCAATTAAGGGCTGGTAATCTACTTCTCCTTTTTGGGTTTCAGATATCGAAGGATATTTTTGAGTTCTCAAGATATCATCCCACATTTTAAACTCTAAGGGTAGCTCTCTTAATCTTTCCGTCCAACACTCCTCTACAAATTCATCAACAGACAAAGACCTCAATTCACTTTTATAATCCGCTTCTGTTTTTCCGTTTATATCTGCCCTCGCTTTTATCTGGGCTAAATAGCCCGCAGCTTCATCCGAAACGTTATTTTCAGACTTAGCAATGGATTCTGCCCCATTCAATAACGCTTCAGCATATCTATATATATTCCAGTCTTTTGTTCCTTTTCCAGTTTCTAACACCGCTTCTTCATCGAAATAATACCAAACCCCGGCCTCATCTGAAGACCAGGTTTTTCCATTTTTTGGATTCGTATATTCCCAATGAAAAAACTGATTGGGTTGGATCCGTAAGTCATTATCCTGATAGATATTCAGAAATCTTTTAATCGGTCCATATACCCGTTCAAAAATGGAATAGGTGCCGAAAATGGAAGTAGCCGAAGAGCTAAAAGCATAAGAAGGCCATCTGCCGCTATTGCTTATCGTAGCGTTATATTCATAAGAATAAATAACTTCTGGAAGATCGTCATTTTCACGAAGCTTATTATATGCGCTATTCATCTCCAGATCATCATTGACAGTCAGGCTATGAGGAGAGTTTATGACATTTTTTGCGTATTCAGCAGCCTCTGAATATTTACCTTGTTGCAAGTAAACGTCTGATAACACCATCGATGCCACGTATTTAGTGATCCGGTGACCATTGCCTGCAAATGTTTTTTCCGGCAAGATCTCTACGGCATTTTTTAAATCGGATTCTATTAAAGCATATACATCTTTTTCATCTGTTCTCTTCAGATAAAGATTTTCCAGAGATTCATAAGGTTCAACAGATAAAGGTATAGCTCCAAATGTTTTTACCAAATAAAAATAGTTGAAAGCCCGAAAAAAACGTGCTTCTGCGACAAGTTTTTTCTGTAAATTTTCATCCATTGCTATTTCAGGAATATATTTAATGGCTCCATTGGCAATATTAATCGCTTCATAGGATCCATTCCATATTTGATTCATAGTGTTTGACACAGTACGAGTATGATTTTGTCTGTCAAGTTCTCTGGAATATTTCCAAGTAAGCTCCTGTCCTTCATAACTGTTTGTAAAATAACCTGTAAGCATGACATTCACAGTAGCATAGGGACCATAGTATGCACTTGTAGCAACACCATATAATGTTGGCGCTCCCCGTCGATATAAAGCATTTACATTTTCTTCCGCCTGTGCTTCATTTTGGTAGTAAGTGATTGAAGTAATTTCAGATTTAGGATTTTCATCTAAAAACTTACTACACGCTGTGAAAACCAGTATTCCGCACCCCATAATCGTAAAAACAATATTTTTAGTTTTCATATCTAATATCTTTCTGTTTATAATATTTATAATGTAAGGTTCACTCCGACCATAAATGTTTTGGCTCTTGGATAAGAGTAAAATGTCATATTCTGGCCAAACTTATCTCCATCTCCCTGTGATGTGCTTTCCGGATCATACCCCTTAAAGTCTTTTGATGTGATCAGCCAGGGGTTATTGGCGCTTGCATATACCCTTAAGCCTGATACTCCCATTCTTTTTGCTAATTCTGAAGCGAAAGTATACCCCAATTGAATAAGGTTAAATCGTAAGTATGAACCGTCAGCAATCCATTGCGTATCTACGTTGGTATCTTGCCCTGCATGTCCAGAATTAGTGAGATAAACAGCCTGTTGCATAGTATTAGGGTTGGATCCATTGTAAGCATCCGTAATAATTTCTACCAACCCATTAGTCAATCCGAACCTGTCATAAACAGGGTGATAAAACTGTTGCATAGTTTCCACTCCATAGACAAACTGGAGATCCAAAGTGAAATCTAAATTCTTATAATTCAATGTATTGATGAAGCTACCTGTCCAGTCTGGCATACCTTTACCTATTATATCCTGAGTTTCTGATCGATGCGCCCTTCCTATCTGGTTCTTTTTAATATCTCCATTTTCATAGTCCTCTTCGGTATACACTCCATATCGTGTAAAACCATAAAAACTATTGAGGTTTTCACCCACACGTATTATGCTATTAGGCCCTCCTACCCAATCGTGCTGTAAAATATCTTCGTTATTCTCCCCTAACTGCAACACTTCGTTCTTATTATAATTAAGATTCAAGGTAGAAGTCCAGGTAAAATCATCACTCTCTACCGGGTAGGCATTTATCATCGCATCCAATCCCTGATTACGCACAGAACCTATGTTTTTCATTACCGAAGAGAAGCCGGTAGAATTTGGCAAAGGTGCAGCTAACAGAAGATCAGATGTTTTACGATTATAATACGATACATCAAAATTCAACCGGTTATCAAAAAGACCTAATTCCACCCCTACATCATAAGTAGCGGTTTTTTCCCATTTTAAGTCAGGGTTGGGCATAGAACTTATATACGACTCGCTTGCTCTTGAACCGTCCAACAGCATTGTCCCTGCCGACACGTTAGCCAAAGAAGCATAAGGACTGATCTCAGAATTACCTGTTAAACCATAGCTTGTATGCAATTTCATATTACTTATTAAGGAATTGCTCGCTAAAAAATCCTCGTTTGAAATATTCCACGCTAAACCCATCGATGGAAAAAATGCATATTTATTATTTTTCCCAAACTTTGAAGAACCGTCATACCGACCTGTGATAGTCGCCGAATATCTATCATCATATGTATAAGCAGCACGCAAGAAATAAGAGTTCATTGCCCAGCTATCTGTGTTAGAAGAAGGAGATGAAGGTGTACTTCCTACTCCCATATTATTCCATTCATAAAAATCATTCGTGAAACCCTCAGTATATGACCCATTCACATTATATATACGTTCTTGCCAGGATAAACCTGCCATTGCATTTAATCTGTGGCTTTCAAAACTTTTATCATATGTCAAATATGTTTCTTCTTGCCAATAAAGAATATCCGCATTTTCAATTTCTGCCCATCCATTTGGCATAGAAATATTGTTCAATGTAATGGAAGAATACCCTTTGTAATCTTTTTTATGATTATCAATTCCTAACTGCGTTTTCAAATCTAAACCCTCTGCTAAATGAAAAGTGAGGGCTGCATTTCCAAATATTTGCGTATTATACCGCATACGTTTTTGAAGGTCTAAAATTGCAAGAGGATTAGACATCCCTTCAAAACCTAAAACATCGGTTACAGAGGAAGAAGCAGAAGAAGTATAAGCGCCATCAGGCTGATAGATCGGTAACCAGGGCAGCATTTCTATCATAGTACGGCGGGCATCTTGTCCTCCACCCGTCTCTGGGGTATATCGTCCCCATGTATGATTGACTGTTAGATTAATACTCGAGGACAACCAATCGATAGGATTACTGTCATATGCCATTTTACCATTTACTCTTTTACTGTTTGTATTCAACATAACGCCTTGCTGATCGGTATAATTTAAAAATGCGCCAAAAGAAGAGCTTTCATCTCCTTGTTGAATATTTAACTGATGGTTATGAGAAATAGCCGTACGGGTAGCTTCTTTTTGCCAATCCGTATTGTACAATGGATTGCCGTTAGAGTCAAAATAATCTGGATCATCAAACCAATCTTTTCTATCCAAAGACCAAGAGTTGCCTTGGTATTTATTTTCGTTTTCTAATCCCATCATAAATGCATCAATCCATTGATTGGCATTCATTACATCCATATATTTTTGAGGAGAACTACTGCTTACAGAACCCTGATAACTTATCGTTTTCTGTCCATCTTTATTTCCACGTTTAGTGGTCACCAGAATCACTCCGTTTGCTCCTCTTGCTCCGTATATAGCAGCCGAAGAAGCATCTTTTAACACTTCTATACGTTCAATATCATTGGGGTTTAATTGATGAAAATCTTCCATAACCACCCCATCTACTACATACAGGGGATTAGAAGATGAGTTTATGGTGGATACCCCTCTGATCACGACTCTGTTTGAATACGCTCCTGGTTGACTGGAGTTAGAAAAAATATTTACTCCTGAAGCTTTTCCCCTGAGATTGTCTATCGCACTGAAGCTTTGTGTCTTGATCATATCTTCGCCTTTCGCAATGGATATTGATCCCGTGACATCCGATTTACGCATTGTACCGTATCCCACTACTACTACTTCGTCCAAAGCTTCTTCTGTATTTGTGATATATATAATATTTCCGGACGCAGATTCCACCTTATGCTCTTCCGATTGATAGCCAACACTCGTTACAACCAGCACATCGCCAATAATACCTTCAATACTAAACTCACCATCCTCATTAGTCTGTTCAACAATATCTTTGTTTTTCACTTTAACGGTAGCCCCAGCAATAGGTTGGTTGGTATTCATATCGAGCACCTGTCCGGTAATATTCTGTTGCTGTGCAGTTTTATTTTTATTGCTGTTTCTTTCATGCGATTCAGAAGCGTCATTCGCGAACGAAAAAAGCGTTGTGAACACAAACAGTAAGGCGAATAAATATTTAGATAAATATGAATTCCATCTGTATAAAATAATGTTTTGCATATATTTTCGGTTTATAAAATTAATTCCTAAAACGTTTCTATAAAAACGCTTAATTAACTGTTATTCCGGGTTGATGATTGGAAAGATCACCCCGTACTTTATAAGTTTTTGAAATACTTATGTCTGTTTTATTCTGATTTTTTTATCATATTGTTTATATTTTACTTATTACATATAATACTGTTTTTCTCCTGTCTTTGTTTTTTTAAAATTATAAGTTTTAAGCCTGTTAAAGTTTATTCCATTAGTCCCCATTTTTTATGAGGTTCGGCCCCCATTTCAAGGATTAATTCTCCTCCTTTAAGTAATTCAGAAGCAGGGAAGTAGAAGTTTTGAAGAGGTTTGCCATTTAAAATTGCACTTTGTACGTACATATTTTTCCTCGATGCATTCTTAGCTTCAATAATAAAAGTCTTTCCTCTATTATACTGCTCTCCAAGATCTATTTCTATTTTTTCAAATAAAGGACTACCTATTTCGTATATCGGCTCTTTGCGGGCTCCTCCATCTGTTTGGAATAATCCCATTGCCACCATCACAAACCAAGCACTCATTTGTCCTTGATCTTCATCACCCAAATAAGCATTGGCCGTTCCTACTCCATAATACCTTTCCAAAACAGAGCGTGACCATTTTTGAGTAAGCCAAGGTTTCCCTGCCCAATTAAAAAGAAAAGGGAAATGCATGGACTGCTGATTTCCCTGCACGACAGGGTAATCCCAATATTGATCGTTAGGAGCATTATACCTAAAAGGCTCACTGGCTTGGAACCCCCATTCCAAACGTTCAACGAAGGGTTCTCTTCCAATTAGTTCAACTAAACCCGGCACATCCTGAGGAACAAAATAACTCAACTGCCAGGCATTCCCTTCTACATAATGTTCATTTTTTCCAGTATGAAAAGGATCAAAGGGATCTTCAAATTTTCCTGTACTATCCCGCATACGGGCATAACCGGTTTCTGGATCTATCGCGTTTTTCCACCAGGCACCCCGTTCCGAATAATAGTCATACTTTTCTTCTTTGTTAAGGGCTTTAGCGAACTGTGCCACGGTCCAGTCATCATAAGAGTATTCCAGGGTATTTGAAAAACGTCCTTTGTCAGAGGGCACATAGTTATATTTTAAATAAGCTTCCAAATCGCGATTGCCTGCAAAACCTCCTGCTACTTTTTGCGCATTTGTGGTTTGCATCTTGTCTGCCGCTTCAAAAGCAAGATCGCTATCAAAATCACGGATACCCATTTGATAAGCACTGACGATCAGCGGGATTTCATGCTCTGCCACCATCACGGGGATATATTTCATTCCGGCCGGACCTTTCGCCAACCAGCCATTGGCTCTATACATTGCAAGTTGAGAATTAACCCATTTTGAAGACCATTCGGGAAGTGCCAAATTCCAAAATTGATTGAGATTCCAAAAGGTATTCCAGAAGGCATCACATCCTAAAGCACAATGATCGGGATCCGAAAGAGTAAGTACTTTCCCATCAACATTTACCCACCTACCATCGACATCACTCCAGGTATTTCTGCTACAAGTCGCTCGATACATATTGTTATAAAAACGAACTTTCTCTAAGCGGTTATTCGTTTTAATGGCTATTCTATTAAAATAACTATTCCAGGTATCCAACTGATGCTGTTCTATTTCTTCAAAACTCCAATCAAAAGGTTGCGTGATTTCTTCTTCCAGGTTTTTCGCAGCATTCTCAATACTTACCATCGAAATTCCTGTACGGGCCTGAACCACGTTGTTTTCTTTTGTATCAAACTCAACATACATCCCGGCATCGGTAAGATCCTGCCCTTGTATATGATTACTTTGAGTTGAGATTCGATCATTAATCCACCCACCTGTATTTTTAATAGGTTGATCAAATTCAATAACAAAGTTAACGGTGTATTCCTGATCCGCATCTTTACTCCAGACACGCGGTGTTATTTGGTGGCTTCTGCCTTCTATCCGATAATCACTGACCTTCTTTATTTCTATATTCTTTAGTTGATAATCATATTCTGCGCTTATATGTAAATCGATCATAACTCTTCCGTCTTTATCTTTAGGAAAAGTATAGCGTGAAAAGCTGGCTCTGGTAGTGGCAGTCATTTCTGCTTTTATACCATAATCTTTCAAAAAAACCTCATATTTACCTATAGGTGCCTTTTCCGAACTTTTGTTAATTGCCGATCGATATCCGGAATCATTGTCTTTTTCATCACCAATAGTAGTTTTAAGAGGTCCATTTACCGGCATAAGACCTAAACCTGCCATTGTCCATTCGTGTATATGACTGAAAGTCCCTACCGATTCAAAAGAAGGCTGATAACCCGATTGCCATCCGCTGTTTTGATTATCGGGACTTATTTTCACCATGCTAAAAGGCATCCAAGGACCAGGAGCAATCATCCAACGGGAATGGGCTGTTCCGATACGGGTATCAATATAATCTGCGAGCGTTTGAATTTTTTGTGGGCTCCTTATGACCTCACCTTCTTCCACAACTTGATCATCTATCAAAATTTTATAATGACTCTTTGTTTCCTTCATTACAGCCGGCATAGGAGCTTCAAACTGATAGCGGGCTGTATCCAATATACTCTCTAAAATATTTTCCTCATCCAACATCACACTTAACTGAGGCTGACCTTCTAAATGCTCTATATCAACAAGTAAAGGCTGATAATTTTTCTTATCTTCTTTCAACTCATATTCAGCCGGGCCAACATCCCGGACAAAAGCCTTATCAGCTTTTTTGACGGTTACACCTTTCGGGCCTATAAGTTTTAGTTGATCAAATATTATCCATGAACCTTCAAGAATAGTAATATTCACAATATTTCCTCCCGATCGTAGATCCGAACTCTTGAGAGGGAGAGTCAGTATCTCTTCCTTCGCGTTTACCGTATTTCCACTTACGGAGCTTTCCGAGCCCCCCTTACCTAACTGAAACTTCTTACTTTTACCATTAACAGTTATCTTAACTAATGCCCCATTTTTTTGATTATCAACTAAATCCACGATCAACTTCCAATCAGTATTACTAGGCACATCTTCTAAACCAAACAAAATATTGACATCATGGGTTCTGATGCCGGATGTACGCCCTGTACCTCCCCAAGCATCATCCGGACCTGGTAATATATAGGGGAAATCTTTTTCAAGAATAGACTTCCCTACAAGAAAAAACCGATCTTCGTAACCGAAATCATTTTCCACAAACTTTTCATATTGATCCGGAGCCAATGCAAATTCCTTTGCATTATTATCGTTTTCTCCAAGTTTCCAGATTATATGATCCCCTTTTGCATGAAAGAAAGAGCAAAATATGATGGCAATAAATAAAACTATTGAGTTTTTTGTCATAATTTAAAATACCGCTTATAATGTATGAACATATATAGTATGTTCAAATATACAATATATATGTTTATTTTAATAATATAAATTTGATTTATTTTTAAAAACATTCCGATAATTCGGATTAATTATACTTTACTGTCTATTCGGTAATCTGATCCATTAGGTAACTCCTATGATTAATTTAAAATGTATGTTTTTTTTACCAGGACTTTGGCACACTTTTCAAATCTATCTGTCTTAATGCAAAACAATAGGCACCTAAAGCAATAGCTTTATTAGTACCTAAATGAGAAACAGCAATTCCTGTTTGCTTCTTATAGCGATATTGAACTTTTTTATTTTTTCTTTGATCACCATTCAAAAAGGAAGATAAGGACAGCTGACGAGTATTATCAACCAAAAAGTTTTTTTTCTCAGATTTATCAGTGAGATCATAGACTTCCATTTGTAGACGTTTAAATGAAGAGCCTTCAAATGTATTTAATTGTGTTTTCATTTCTTTTTTAATGGACGGAATGATGTACTTTGCAGCTCCAATAATCCCTCCTCCCAAGACAACTATACCGTCTAAAAATGTTAGCATATGTGCTACAGCATCCCCGGCTACTTCTCCAAAAAGAGCAAAGCTTTTTTGCGCAGCAACCTGATTTCCATTCATTTTCCCTTCTGCAATATAAAAAATGTCTTTTGGGGTTAAGTTTTTTTGCGATCCGGATAGTTTCTGGTATTCCCGAACTATACCTCTCACACTTACACTTTCCTCGGCAATCATATTTGGGTAAAGTTTATTCCTGAAAAGCCAAATATCTCCTCCACACCCATTATCTCCGAAAAGAAGCTCATTATTTATGACTATCCCAGAACCAAAACCAGTTCCAAAAGTAATTCCCAAAATATTTTTATATACCCTTCCGCATTTTTTCTGTGTTAATTCCCTATTAATTTCAGGCAGAATACCTAAAAGGGCTTCGCCATAGGCGAAGAGATTCCCATCATTATTAATAAAAACAGGCAAGCAGAAACGGGCACTTAAGATTTCCCCAAGAGGAACACCTCCACGAAAGGCTGGAAAATTAGGTAAATCTCCAATTATTCCATTTTCATAATCTGCAGGCCCGGGAAAAGCAAAACTTATTGCACTCAGATTATTTTTATTATTTTTCTTCAATGTCTGTATAGAACGTGCAAAGCCTTCGAAAAGAGAATTTAAACATTTGTTGAGATCATTTGTAAATGCCGGAAGCGAAAAGGAAGGAATCACTTCGACACCTCCTTGTATGGCAGAAAAAGCAAAGCTCGATCCTCCGGCATCCAGTGTAAGAACAATTCGTTCATCTTGATCGTACATATTTTTAAGGTTTTGTTGAAAAAGTAAATCCTATATTCAAAAGATAAAAAGTGAGTAGGAGAAGGATCCCATAACTCCAACTGATGTTAGTCAATTGTGCCGCAAAACCAACTATGGGTGTAATTATTGCGCCCCCGGCTACTCCCATTATCATAAGAGAAGAGACTTCATTTTGTTCTTTTGATTTTGACTGCAAGGCAAATGTAAAAAGGATTGAAAACACATTTGCACAAGTAAAACCTATGAGAACTATAGCTCCGTACACCCACATGGCGCTTACTGAAAAAATCAGTAAAAAGAAAGCGGCAATAGCGGCTATCATATTTATTTTTAAAAATACGCCAGGTTTGAAACGCAATAATAATATTGACCCAAATAATGCGCCTGTTGTTCTGGCCCCAAAATAAAGGCTGGAACCAAGACCAGCGGTGTCTGTTTGTAAACCTAATTTACGGATGAGGAGTTCAGGTGTGTTTGTATTCATACATACGTCGATACCCACAATTATTATAACACCTATGAAAAGCTGTAAAACCACTTTATCTTTCAACAGGGATAAAGTCTTTCGGAAGCTGGTTGTTGTTTCTTCATCATCACTGCTTTTCCTTTCTATTCTTATCTTGTAGAGATAAATAACTGTGATAAATGAAAGTAAAGCATAGACAATCAGTACGAGTCGCCAATCTCCAAATCGCAG
>JAJYRG010000017.1:0-28341 GCA_021794195.1 Bacteroidota bacterium | reverse complement strand
GTTTCTGCATAATGGACGATCAAAGGTTCAAAAGAACCGTCCACACTTTCTACAATGGCCTCTTCACCTTGTACCAAGTTAAAAACATTGACGCTTTCCCCCGTATGATGCCTGACTTTTTTCGTAAACCGATGTCGGCGGGTTTCAATAAACTCATTGATATGCAGCCCAGTATATTCTTCGATCCAGCCATCTCCCGATGCCATTTTTTTAACCGTATTAACTAAATTCTTCAAGGTGTAATCAGTATCTCTTTCCCAATCTATAACATCTAACCCACGCTCTAAATTTATAGGGCGAGGCTTACCGTCCAAGCCCAACCGTCCCCAATCCCACATCTTAAATGTAAAATGATTAGGTGTAGAACTGATCTCTAAAACCAACCCTTCCGGCCCTGAACAATGGACAGTACCCGCGGGTATCAGGAAGTGATCGTGTTTTTTGGCCGGCAATTTATTGGAATATTTCTCTGCATCAAACAAAGCAGTTCCCTCTTGTGCTTTTCGTAAATCTGCAGCCATCTCTTCTTTATTGATATTCTTTTTAAGACCTAAATAAACCGTAGTATTTTCTTGAGCGTCTATCATATAGTAGCTTTCGTCTTGCGTATAGTTCATCCCAAAATTCCGTCTAATATAATGAGTTGTCGGATGCACCTGAAAACTCAAATATCCCCCTCCAACTGTGTCAAGAAGATCAAAGCGTATTGGAAAATCTTTTCCAAAACGGGACTCTACCGGAGCTCCTAAAAGCTTTGTGCTCTCCAAAAGCACTATGTTAATTGAAGGGAGTTCAAACAAAACATCATTTACCTTGAACAAAAGACTGTTTTCTTCGGGAACGCAATCGAAACACCATCCATAGTTTATTTCATCTTTATTCAAATCACATACTTCTTTCATCCATTGTCCGCCCCAAGGAGCGGGAGCAAAAAAGGGGACCAATCTAAAAGGTTTGTTAATAGTTTTTTTGATACCTGTCAAAAATGTTTTTTGGTCAATTAATTTTGGTTCATTTTCTACATGGGTATCTATCCAAAAATTAACTTTTTCGAATAAGCTATCTTTATATGCATCGCAGATTAGCCAATCGTTGAAGTAACATCTTTTATGCTGTTCGGTAAATGGCTCTTTACTATTATCGACTCCCAATCCTTTTACTAAGCCTTGTTTCATACGAAGTTGATGTTCCCACCTTGCCAAGTCAGCATAAATTAATAACCCTTCAGGCGCTACAAATGAAGCGCCTGTTCCTAATATTACAACGGGTCCTTTCGTTTTTTTTATCTTATCCCGAGCTTTGGACAATGCTTTTTCATCAAAGTAATCCCTTACTTCCAAAGCTGTTACATACCCGAAAAGAGTGTCATCTGTCACAAACCTTTGTGTCATCTCACGTATTTCTTTTTCTGTTTTTAACAGTGTTCTGGTATCTATAATCAATTCAGGTTTTATTTTTTCGATATTTCCTTTGATTTCCTGTTCATTGATTCCTACATACATGTCTATGGTCAGTAGCCGGACCTCCTTTAATAGGCAACTGAGTTTTTTAAGAATTTTTTTCCAGCCCACTTCAATATTTCCTTCTATAGAAGTATAAGGGTATTTGTCATAATTTGATTTTCTGTTTGTCTTATTCATTTCTTTTTAAAGAAGTTAATGTTTAAACATTTAATATATGTTCAAATATATACTATTTTTTGATAAAACACATAATGGATGGATAATTCTTCTTAATGTGTATATTTAAAATCTTTATTATATTGTGTGTACATGAAAAAGGAAATAAAAAAGAATTCCGGGGTTCTTCACAAACAAGCTGAAGTATATCTCCGTCGATTGATAGAAAAGGATGAGTATAAAAACGGGAAGCTTCTCCCAAGCGAAGTTGAACTTGCAAAAGAGCTCAATATTTCAAGAAATACTTTGCGACAAGCCATAAACAAACTCGTCTTTGAAGGTCTTTTATTCCGTAAACGGGGATACGGAACTCAAGTGATACGCAAAGGTATAGTAGGAGGTATTAAAAATTGGTTGAGTTTCTCTCAGGAAATGAAGATGCTGGGTATAGAAGTGAGAAATTTCGAATTGCATGTGCGGTACAAACAGCCGCCTATAGAAGTAGGTAACTTTTTCGAGTTGCATAACGAAGAGGAAAAGATTAACAAGATTCTTCTTATGGAGCGTGTTAGAGGAAACACAGAATATCCTTTTGTATACTTTGTGTCTTACTTTAATCCGGATATACCTATATCCAGCGAAGAGAATTTTAATCGACCCTTGTATGAAATATTAGAAAAGGATTTTAATGTAATAGTCAAAACATCTAAAGAAGAAATTTTCGCCAGATTAGCTGGAGATTTTATTGCCCACAAATTGGATATCAAGGCTAACGACCCTATATTAGTGAGAAAGAGGCTGGTGTATGATAAGAATGATACTCCTGTAGAATACAATATCGGCTATTACAAAGCAGATAGTTTTACATATAGGATTGAAGCGGAAAGATAGATTATTTTAAGCGTCTATCGCACTTAGTTTTTTTACATCTTTCAAATTGAAAGGCGTTTCCTGATATACATAATAGTTTAACCAATTATTAAATAACAGATTCCCATGACTTTTCCAGCGCATACGGGGAGTCTGATCCGGATCATTATTCCGATAATAATTTTTCGGTATATCTATCTGTAAACCTTTTTTCTTGTCACGCACATATTCCTCATGTAAAGTCAATGGAGAATATTCGGAATGTCCGGTAAGATAAAACTCCCGTCCCCCTCTGGAGCTAGCGATGGCTACGCCTGCTTCTTCTGACTCGACTAAAATCTCAATATCTCCGACTGTCTTCAAATCGGATTTAAAAACGGTCGTATGCCTGCTATGAGGAATATAAAATTCGTCATCAAAACCTCTTAACAAACGATGTTTAGAGTTTGTAGTTGTATGTTCAAAAACACCAAATAACTTTTCTTCCAAAGGCCTTTTACGAATCCCATACGAATGATAAAGAGCTGCCTGAGCCGCCCAGCAAATGTAAATGGTAGAAGTCACATGTTCCTTTGCCCAATCTATTATTTCGGTAATTTCATTCCAGTATTTTACCTCTTCAAACTCCAACATTTCTACCGGTGCGCCTGTAATAATCATTCCATCGTAACAGTCGTTTTTTACTGTATTAAACCCTTTATAAAAAAGCTCCAAATGCTCAGCAGGTGTATTTTTGGGCGTATGAGAGTCCAACATCAGGAATTCCACCTCAATTTGCAAAGGATTGTTTGAAAGTAAACGGATAAAGTCTGTTTCCGCAGAAATCTTGAGAGGCATTAAATTCAGTATGAGTACCCTCAACGGACGTATATCTTGTGCATCTGCTCGCAAATCGCTCATAACAAAGATATTCTCTTTTTTCAAGAGCTCAATAGCGGGTAAATTCGCAGGTATCTTAACCGGCATAATCTGACTTTTTAATATTAAAACTTAGTGGTAACAAATCTATAAAGAATAATCAATAAAGCGAAGCGCATATAAAAAGTGCTTCGCTTTACAGAACTATATTATCCCCTATTAGGAAAATATTACTATATTTGAACCGGGTTTCCGTGTATCTTATATCAATAGTATGTTTTTCTCATGGAAAAATACCTAATTCTCCATAGGTATGTCCTATTCTATTGATAGCGACAATAAAAGCAGCCGTACGTAAATTTTCAACCCCCGGAGTGCTGACATAAACGTTCCTAACTTCACGATAAGCTTGAATCATCGTTTCTTCCAGTCCGGAACGGACAATATCTATTTCATCTGCGCCGTGCATATTTTCTCTTACATTGGCCTCTGCTTTTTTCCCGCTCAGTGTTTCTGCAGCCTTCAAGATTTCTCTGTATTTGTTTTGATTGAATCTTTTTTCCAATCTTCCAAATTGGATATGGTTCAAGTTTTGAAGCCATTCAAAGTATGAGACCGTAACCCCTCCGGCATTAAGGTACATATCGGGTATTATCATAACCCCTTTTTTGTCCAATATTTCATCTGCTTCTGGAGTCAAGGGGCCGTTTGCTGCTTCTCCTATTATTTTCGCTTTAATCTGATCCGCATTTCCTTTATGTATCACGGATTCCAAAGCGGCTGGGATTAAAATATCACAGTCCCATTCTAAGCCTTTCGAGGAGTTTTCATTTTTTATTATCGCGTCTGTCACATTTAATAAACTTCCGGTCTCTTGTCGCGTGCGGACTACCTCTTCCAGATTAAAACCTTCAGGATTATAAATAGCACCTTCATATTCTAGAATTCCTACAATTTTAGCCCCAGCTTCCCAAAGGTATTTAGCGGCATGATACCCTACATTGCCTAAACCTTGAATAATAACCTTTTTGTCTTTTATTCCCGTAGTTAGCCCTATCTTCTTCATGTCTTCCTCCATCTTACAGGCTTCTCGTATTCCAAAAAAGACGCCTAAACCTGTAGCTTCTTTCCGCCCTTTTATTCCCCCTTGTGTCAATCCTTTTCCAGTGACACAGGCTAAAGCGTTGATATCCTTTGGAAAGTAACTTCTATATGTATCGATAATCCAGCTCATAATACGTGCATCCGTACCATAATCCGGTGCGGGCACATCCACCCCTGGACCTATTGCATTCTTTTTGCATAATTCCGCCGTGTATCTACGGGTAATTTTTTCAAGGGACTCTGCCGGGTATTTACGGGCATCTATTTTCACTCCTCCCTTCGCGCCTCCAAAAGGCACATCGACCACAGCACATTTAAAAGTCATAAGAGCCGCTAAAGCCATCACTTCATCCTGATTCACATTTTCGCTGTATCGCAAACCACCTTTTGCCGGAGTTTCATGATGAGAGTGTTGAACTCTAAAACCCTCAATGACTTCTATATCCCCCCCTATTCTTACCGGAAATTTAAATTGTAAGACCGTGTTACAAGATTTAATTTCCTCTAACAAACCTTTAGTGAATTCAGTGTATTTAGCCGCTTTATCAAAGTTTCTTTCCACACTTTGAAAAAAACTGGCAACTTCCTTTTGATCAGATGACATATTTGTTTTATTTTTTATTTTTTTCTCAACAAAAATGAGTTTTATTTGATAAGATTTTTAATATCGCCCTAATATATGCTTTTTTTCTATAAATATCCTTATTCCATTAAAAAAATTGAATTTATAGATAACACAAAAGTTTAAACGAAAGACATCCATATACCTCATTAATTGGTGGAGTCTAATTTAATGATTTTCCTGCACTCTCAAAATGATTTTCTATTTATTTTATGATAAGGTTAATTCCCTAACATTATTTGTATTTTTAGAAATCAAAAGAAAATTTACATTTATGAGAATATTGCATACGGCGGATTGGCATTTAGGAAAGAAATTAGATTTTTTCAGCCGTCTTGAAGAACAAACGGCGGTAATGCAGGAAATTGTGGAAATTACCCGGAGAGAAAATGTAGACCTTGTGCTCATAGCTGGTGATTTATTCGATAGTTTCAACCCTCCAATCGAAGCTGTAGAGCTATTTTACAAAACATTAAAAAGCCTTTCAGAAAATGGAAAAAGAGCTGTAATCGCTATAGCGGGCAATCATGATAGCCCGAACAGAATAAGTGCACCTGATCCTTTGGCTAGAAGTGCGGGGATTATTCTTATAGGTCATCCCAAGGCTAAAGTAAGAGATATAAATATGAGTGGGAATTTCGCCATTCAAAAAAGTGAAGAAGGCTTGATAGAGCTGATCTTTCACCATATCCCATATCCTGTCCGCCTAATTCATACGGCCTATGCAAATGAAAGCCGTTTAAAACAGTATTTAGATATAGAAAATAAAGAAACGGCATTAAATGCTGCTTTAACCGAACATTGGCAAAATTTAGCGGACAGTTTCTGTGATAACACAGGCGTAAATCTCCTCATGAGCCACCTTTATATGTTGCAGAAAAACACTTCCGGGCCCGAAGAGCCGGACGGAGAAAAACCTCTTCGCTTAGGGAATGCCGATTTGATTTATACTGATGCCATTCCAAAACAAATACAATATACAGCGCTAGGACATTTGCATAGCTATATACCTCTGGGATCAGGCCATCAGAAAATCAATTATTCAGGAAGTCCCTTAGCTTACAGCTTCACCGAAGGAGAAAGAAAAAAACAAGTACTCATCATTGATGTTAAACCTTCCGAAAAACCTACAGTAGAAAAGGTTGAGTTAAATAGCGGTAGAACTTTAACCCGAAAATACTTTGATAATATTCCGGAAGCTGAAGAGTGGTTAAAGACATACGCCGATACTCTGGTGGAATTAAGTATAGAAAGCAAAGAATACCTGACAGCTCAGGATATTTCTACACTTCGTAAAGCACATGATGGCATCGTACATCTCATTCCTATCATCAAAAACAAAAGAGAAGAGGCAAAGAATATACAGAAAATAAACCTGAACGATTCAATTGAAAATATCTTTGAAGATTATTTCAAAAGTAGAATGGGGCAAGCTCCAAATCAAGAGATTAAAGATTTATTTAAACAGTTATTATCATGATTCCTATTAAACTTACGTTTGAAGGTGTTTATTCTTATCGAAAAAGACATAGTATTGATTTTCAGAAACTCGTGGACACAGGATTGTTTGGCATTTTCGGAAAAGTAGGTTCTGGAAAATCTTCTATTTTGGAAGCTTTAACTTTTGCGCTTTACGGACAAACGGAACGCTTGAATGCAAGAGGGGATAATCGGAATTATAACATGATGAATCTTCGCTCCAATGAGTCGATCTTTGATTTTGAGTTCTCCAATTTTAAAAATGAAAAATACAGAATATTCAGACAATACAGACGCAACAGTAAAAAGTTTGAAGACGTCCAGCTAAGGCACATCCTTCTTTATTATTGGCAAAATGAAGAGTGGATTCCTATGGAAAGCCCAGATTCTGCTGCTATAGAACGGGTCGTAGGTTTGAGCTATGATAATTTTAAAAGGACAATTATCATTCCGCAGGGAAGATTTAGAGAATTTATTGATCTACCTCCGGCTCAGCGAACTACTATGTTAAAAGAAGTTTTTAATCTCCATCGTTTTGATTTAAACCGGCAAGCCAGAGATTTGTACAATCATACAAATAGTTCGCTGGAAAATCTTAAAGGGCAGCTTCTGTCTGTAGAGAGTATAAACCCTCAACATATTAAAGAAAAACAGAAAAAGAAAGAAAACAATGAAAAGGTATTACAGGGTTTAGAACAAAAAGAAGAAGTACTGGACCAGCAAGTCCGCAGTTTATCTGCTCTTCTTCACGATATAGAATCTTTAAAAAATAAAAAGAAAGTTTTTTCAGAATTAGCGATAAAAAAAGATGAGATAAACAAACAAGTATCTGAATTAGAAGAATATGAACACATAGAAAGGAAATTCAAACTCCCTTTTTCGCGAATAAAAGAAAAACAAGAACAGCGGGAAGAAGCTTTTCAAAAATGGAAAAATACAGAGAAAGAGCTTAGGGTTTTGACTGAACAACTTAAAAATGCCCAACAATATTTTGATACCTATAAAGAAAGATTTCTAAATTTAGAAGAAGAAAACCAAAAGCTCATTGACTACGAATTGGGCCTCTCTATACAAAGTCGGAATTCAGAAATAGAAAAGTTAAAAGAACGTATTGGAAAGGGAAAGTCTGAAATAGAAAAGAAAAAGCACATTATAAAAAACTTGGAAAACAAAATTTCAGTACAAGAGGCAAATCTGACAAAACTGAAGGAAAACCGAGTGGATGCTCAAGAATTGATCGAAGTAGCACATTGGTATCATATATGGAACAACTTAACACAAGAACTACAGCAGTTGAAGACAAAACAGGCTTCATTGAAAAAAGACAAAGAGAGTGAATTAAACTTCTTTAAAGAAAATCATTTAAGCTTACAGGATTGGGAAGAAAAATACAAGCATGAAGTTCAAACGTTGACTCAAAACCTGGTTTTATTACAAGAAGAAAAAAGCCAGTTAGCCTTGCAAATTAAGTTAGATGAATATACCAGGGAATTAAAAATGGGTATGCCTTGTCCTTTATGTGGTTCAAAAGAGCATCCAGATGTTTTGAAAACCGATGATATCACAGGTAAAGCCGATAAAATTGATAAAAAAATCATGGAAGCAAAATCTGCTATTGATAATTGGCAGAATATTGCTCAAAAATCGACAAGACATTCCGACAATTACAAGAGAGCACAAAAAGAATTAAAAGCCATAAAATGTGAGGAAGAAGATCTTTTAGAGAAGAAAGAAGAACTTGTCAAAACGTTTATTTGGGATAAATATGATAAAGACAACCCTGCCTCTTTCACTGGGCAACAAAAAGAGGCAGCGAGAATAGAGAAAGAAATTACCCATTTAGAAAAAACAATTGAAGATACCCGTTCTACACTTAAGGAAAACGAAAATGATTTAGAAAAATTCAATAAAGCTTTTATTAAAATCAGCACTAAGTTAGAGACGTCACAAGCTCTGCAGAATTCTGATAAAGAGAAGATGAAAATCATTGCCTGGACGAATATTCAGAAGCATTCTAAGGACCAGCTCACGGATATTTATAATCAGTTAAAACTAGAAATAACAAATATTGAAGATAAATATGAAAAATCATTACAAAAAAAACAGCAGATAGAACAGAATATTCAAATAAAAAAAGAATCTGTGAATATTTATCAAAAACAAACAGAAAGGCACAATTCAGATATAAAAATTGAAGGAGAACAGATAAAAAAAGGAATGGAGGAATTCGGATTTTCTTCCGAAGAAAGCATTTTGGCTATTCTCAATAAAAACATAAACGTAACAGAATCGCGAAAATACATTGAAGAATTTCTGCTTAAATACCATACGCTTGAGAAGCAGATAGACGAATTAGAAAAAAAGATAAGTGACCATGCTTTTGATTACGAAGAATACCGGCGTAAAGAATATTCGCTAAAAGAAGCAAGAAAAAACATACAAGTCTATAGAGAAGAAAATGCAACCCTTGATTCGGATATAAGGCGATTAGAATTAGAGTGGAAAAGAAAAAAGGAGCTACAACATGAGCAGGAAAAACTCAACCAAAAATTAAAAAATATATCTATGATAGTAAACCTCATGCGCAGCAATGGATTTGTGAATTATGCTTCTGGGGTATGGTTGCAGACTTTAGTGCAGATAGCTAATGATCGTTTTCACCGGTTGACCAAAAACCAACTTAGTTTACAGCTCAATACTGAAAATGAATTTGAAGTTATTGATTATTTGAACGAGGGTAAATGTCGAAGCATCAAAACATTATCAGGAGGACAAACTTTTCAGGTAGCCCTATCCTTGGCATTGGCGCTAGCGGAGAGTGTTCAAAGTATGTCTTCTGCAGAACGTAATTTTTTCTTCATTGATGAAGGTTTTGGCACACAAGATCCGGAATCAGTAGATATTATTTTCGAGACACTTAATGATTTAAGAAAAGAAGGCAAAGTAGTGGGGATTATTTCACATGTGGAAGCGCTTCAAGAGCAAATTCCGGTAACTTTGCATGTTACTAAGAATTTAGAAGAAGGAAGTACTATACACGGCCCTGCTTGGGAATAAATATCTCCAGCACTGCTACTTTGATAGAGTTGCAGCTTTTACATTTTTTTTCAATAAAACAAAAATAAAAGTAGCTACTCCGGTTAAGAGAGGGTAATAAAGATATTGAAGGATAGCAAAGGGCGAAATCAGGCTGGATGCAGCCGCTATAGCCGCTAAAACTTGAGCACCATAGGGTAATACGCCCTGAATAAAACAAGACGTGGTGTCCAATATGCTAGCACTTCTTTTGAGATCCACTTGGTTTTTTTCAGCAATATCTTTGGCCAAAGGCCCTACAATTAAGATAGTAATTGTATTGTTGGCGATAGTAGCGTTTACGGCTGCAGTCAAACAGAAAATCCCCAGTTCAGCAGTTTTATGAGAATTTACCCGCTTGCCGATATGGTGAATTAAATAATCAATTCCTCCATGAAAACGAATGATGCCGACGACTCCGCCTATGATCAAACACAATACACTCAGCTCAAACATACCAGCGAAACCGGCATTAATAGCCTCCATCCCTTCAAAAAAACTAATTGATTGAGTGGTTAGCCCAATAATTAAAGAAAGAAAGACTCCAATGACCAGAACCCATATCACATGCAAACCCATCAATGCTAAGAGAAGCACACAAAGATACGGCAGTATCTTGATAAAGTCATAGTCTAGCTGCATGGGATCTATATCAACTGTATGCAATTGATGCCCCATCAATCCATAAATTATACAGGTAAGAAGAGCTGCCGGTGTTACTATTTTGTAGTTTACTAAAAACTTATCTCTCATGTTAACTCCCTGCGTACGTGTTGCAGCAATGGTTGTATCTGAAATAAAACTCAGATTGTCTCCAAACATAGCTCCGCCCACCACCGCTGCCAGACCTAAAGCCATAGATCCTTCTATAGTACTTTCCAAACCTACCGCTATTGGAGCTACGGCCGCTATTGTTCCTACTGACGTACCCAAGGACAGAGATATAAAGCAAGAAACGATAAAAAGACCACTTATTACCCATCCGGGATGAATATAAGACAAAGCAAAATTAATAGTCGATGTAATACTTCCTATCTCATTACTCAAAGCACCAAAACCACCTGCCAATAAAAAAATGACAATCATCAACAGGATGTTTTCATTACCGGCCCCTTGTCCAAAAGCGGTTAATTTTTCACCAATAGGTTTTTTCGGAAATTGAAGAAAAGCGAAAAGTAATGAAAAAACAAATAAGACAAGAACTGGGATTTTATAAAAATCATTAAAATACAAAGAGGTAGAAAAGTAAAGAACAATAAAAATCAATAAAGGCAACAAAGCCCAAAAATTTCCTCTCTTCATATGAAATTGATTTTATTTCCTGTTATAAAGCTAAAGATTCCAGTAAGCTGGAAAACTATATATTAGTAAGTTTAAAACTAACTGTGAAACATGTTTCCAATTTCCCGGCTTATTTTCCTGAAAATAGGGGATGATTCCACGGTTTCATAATCATCTATACTATAACTCTCTACTCGGCTCGGAAAAATCAAAATAATATTTTGTTCTCTATATGTGCCTTCTATTTTTCTGGCAAGCCCGTGTAGAGAATCTCTATAAGACAATGTGCCTGAACGAGCCGATACAAAAACCAATAAAGATTTATCACTGGCAAGCTTATCCAAACCAAATATATTATTCCAATCATTATATTCCTCGTAAGAGACCGGAACAGACGAATTCAATCGTTTCAAAAATGCTTCAATTGCTTCATGCGTACGGTCATTTGCAATATATTTGATAGGCAAAGACATCTCTATCGCATAGTTGAGCATTTTGTCCATCCAATAATCAAACCCTAATTCCGCTTCTGCCATGGGAGGCACAAAAATATCAATAGACGTTTGGCTAATAGCTGGTTTTTCCAATCGGCACATCATCAAATTTGTATGTGTTCTATTGAGAATACTTTCCGTTTTCTCTCCCACAATTTTCTCAATAAAACTCGAAGCGCTCGGCCATCCCAATAAAATACAATCTGCCAAAATCTTTTCCGAAGCCCGGCTTATTCCGTTAGCAATATTAATATCTACTGTAGCCATTAACTCTACCGATGTTTCAGAGCCGGAAGCATATTTCGCTGTTTTATCTAAATTTTCACGTGCGCTTAACAAATTTTTTTCAGCCTCTTGATTATTAGGTACCACGGTCAGAATATGAAGAGGATAAGGTGATTTTTTACTCTTAATGAGACCAGCATAATCTAATAAGGGTTCCATGCTTTTTAAATTAGCAATAGGGATCATAATAACTTCATCCTTTTCTTCCACAACTTTAGCATAACCTGAATCCTGTTCCCCTTCCATCACTACCGTTTTTGAAGCTGATTCGGTCACTAACGTTGAAACGATACAGGATACTAAAATAAGAACAATAGTACCGTTTAAAACATTCTCGTCAATTATGTGCCGGTCGAATCCCACTTTGATCACGGCCAAAGTAGCAGCTGCGTGAGCAGAGCTCAACCCAAAAATTAAATTTCGCTGCGAGACGGAATATTTAAATACTTTTTGAGTAAAAAATGCAGCAACATATTTACCCAGTGTAGCAGCTATTGTCAAGCTTCCAGCAATGATGAGCGCCAAGGGACCTTGAAACAATACCTGTACGTCTACAATCATCCCCACACTGATCAAGAAAAAAGGAATAAAAATTGAATTCCCTATAAATTCTATTCTATTCATCAGCGCGGAGGATGCAGGGATTAATTTATTTAAAGCCAAACCCGCTACGAAAGCTCCAATTATAGATTCAAGTCCGGCTAACTCCGCAAGAAAAGCGGCGAAAAAGACAACTGCCAAGACAAATATATAATGCGATGTCTTTTCGCCCTCTATTTTCTGAAAAAACCATTTTGCTATTTTGGGTATCATCCCAATCATAATCAATAAAAAAATAGCAAAAGAAACGCCTAGTGTAATCCAAAACTCGCTATCCAATGTTCCTTCGGAAGCTCCTACTATACCCGTTAAAATTAACAAAACCGCAGTATCCGTTAATATGGTCCCCCCTATGGTAATAGCTACTGCTTCATTTTTGGAGATACCATAACTCGTCACTATAGGATAAGATACCAATGTATGCGTAGCAAACATACTGGATATCAATAAACTGGATAATACGCTGTAGCCGAGTAAAAAATGACTTACTGGAAAGCCTACAGAAAAAGGAATAACAAAAGTCAGAATACCAAAAATCAAACTCTTGTGTTTGGATTTTTTAAACTCGTTCATATCGAGTTCGAGACCGGCAATAAACATGATGTACAATAAGCCGATAGTGGAAAAAAGATCCACTGCAGAATTAGCTTCTAACCAATTCAGTCCATAAGGACCAATGATAACGCCCGATATAATAAAACCTATTATCCCCGGCAATTTCACCCATTTCAACAAGATAGGAGAAAGCAGAATAATACTTAATACCAAAGTAAATATTAAAACCGAATTGGTCAGCGGGGTTTCAAAAGCATGCTGTATATTGTCAAAAAAGCGATTATCCATCTTTTATCCTTTCTTAAAATTATTCACCAAAAATATAAAATTTAACAGTGTATTACTTGTTATTCTTTTAATTATTTGAATTGAATCGTTTTAATAGGCGAGATACGGGTAATAAGCATAGAGGGAATAAGTAAAGAGAAAACGGCAATTACGATTAATAATATATTTAAAGCAAAGACCTCCTGCCACCCTATTTGTAGGGGAACATAATTGATAAAGTAGATTTGAGGATCCAGCTTAAAAAATCGGGTTGTATTTTGAAAGATATAAAAAGCGATAGAAACCACATTCCCAATGAGTAATCCCGACCCGATCAGGTACGCTGAGTTATATATAAAAACTCGTCGGATATTTCTATTTGTCATCCCTAAAGCTTTTAACGTTCCGATCATGGGAGCACGTTCCAAAATACTGATCAATAGAGCAGAAATCATATTGATAACAGCCACCACAGACATTAAAACAAAAATTATACTATCGTTGATATCCAGCATATTCAACCAGTTGAAAATTTCCGGCATCTGCTCCACTATACTTACAGCGCTAAACTCAAGAGGCAAAGTGTTATTAACCCTATGGGTTGTTTCTTCTATTTCCTGAAAATTTTTGATACGCAGTTCATACGCACCTGTTTCTCCCTCTGTAAGTTGATTTAATTTTCGGATTAAATTTAAAGAGCCTAAAACGTAAGTTTGATCCAAATCTTCCGAGCCCGTGCTGTATATCCCACTTACATAAAATCGTCTCGGTTTGATATTCTCCTGCACGAAATACATAATAAAAGTATCTCCAAGAGATAAGTTCAGACGGTTAGCCGTATATTTTGATACTATTAATTGTTCGTCAATATTTTCTTTTGAAAAATCAAGAAGTTCTCCTTCTATCAAAACATCTTTTACATACCCTTGATCGTAAGTCTCATCTATACCCTTAAGCAATACCCCTTCTACTTCTTCATTTACCTTCATGATGGCAGATTTAGTAGCAATAGGTGCAATATGAGACACATTAGCTTCCTTTTTTATTTTTTTTATTTCCTCTGTTTTTAAGGAGAAAGGAGAGCTTTCCGGAGAGTAATTCAAACTTTGTTTTGTAATCCAAATATCTCCGAAAAAACCTCTTTGTTTTGCGGTAACTTCATTTTTAAATCCATTTAATACAGCTAAAGAGAGAATAATGGCAATAATAGCCAACGCTAATGCGCCGATTGTAAGACGTACAATCATTTTTGAAAATGTACGTTTGCCCTCAATAGTCAAACGTTTAGCTAAGAAATACGGAAAATTCAAGTTTTATGTATTTTTGTACCTTTACGGCAAAGTTAATAATTTTTGTGGCTTAGCTGATTTTATATTGTAATTGAATAAACAAATAGTGATGAGAATAGTTTTCATGGGTACTCCGGATTTTGCCGTCGCTTCGTTAGAAGCTTTAATTAAAAGCAAATATCAAGTAGTAGGCGTTGTTACTGCGCCCGATCGGCCTGCTGGGAGAGGACAAAAGATAAAAGAATCTGCTGTTAAACAATGTGCACAGATGTTTGACATCCCTGTTTTACAGCCTGAAAGATTAAGAAGTCCGGAATTTCTAAAGCAATTAAAGGAACTTGAAGCCGATCTGCAAGTTGTTGTAGCTTTTAGAATGTTGCCGGAGGTAGTCTGGAATATGCCAAAAAAAGGTACAATTAACGTACATGCCTCCTTATTGCCTCAATACAGAGGAGCAGCTCCTATTAATCACGCTATTCTGAATGGGGAAAAAGAAACGGGCGTGACTACCTTTCTTTTAAATCACCAAATAGACACCGGAAATATTTTACTCTCAAAAAAAATAGAGATAAGCAAAACAGATGATGCAGGAACTTTGCATGACAAATTAATGCACCTCGGTGCCCACCTGCTTATCGAAACTGTAGACCTGTTATCTGCAAATAACATTACCCCCACTCCTCAAGAATCTCTTATCGAAAATGAAAATTTAAAACCTGCTCCGAAAATATTTCGAAACGATTGCAAAATCGATTGGACGAAAGACAGCGAAACTATATATAACCATATTCGCGGATTAAGCCCATACCCCGGAGCTTTTACAGAGTTGGATAACAAAACACTTAAAATTTTTAAAAGTAAAAAAGGTGATGAAACCTTAAAACATCAACCGGGACAACTGGTTACAGATGGAAAAAGTTTTATAAAAATAGCTACTCAAGACAATTATCTATATCTCTTAGAACTTCAGCTCCAAGGAAAGAAAAAAATGAATACAGAAGACTTTTTAAGGGGAAACACCATAGAAAATTGCCTAACCTCCTATTAAAGCGGGTATTTTTCAAGCTTTTAAAGCTTTTTTAAAACCAATTATTTGTTTCGTTTATTTTCATTTTACTCCGAATTATTCTATATTTGAGCTTCAAATATCACCATAAAATCAAAAATGGAATTTAACAGAGATAAAACAATCCATTCATTAGCGACCAATAAAGAATGGGACATTGCAATCATTGGAGGTGGGGCTACAGGTCTCGGCGTGGCAGTAGATGCAGCGAGCAGAGGCTACAAAACCCTATTGTTGGAAAAATATGACTTTGCAAAAAGCACTTCGAGTAAAAGCACGAAATTAGTACACGGTGGTGTGAGGTATCTTGCCCAAGGAGATGTTAAACTTGTCTATTCTGCTTTGAAAGAGCGGGGTATGATATTCCAAAACGCGCCCCATCTTTCATCTATACAAAGTTTCGTTATTCCTTCATATAGCACATTTAAAAGATTAAAATTTTTAATTGGGCTGAAGCTATATGATTGGATGGCCGGGAAATACAGAATTGGAAAATCCACATCACTCAGTAAAGCAGAGGTAATAAATCGGATTCCACAAGTAAAAAGAAAAAATTTGAAAGGAGGAATCCAATACTTCGATGGGCAGTTTGACGATTCGCGCCTGGCTTTAAACTTGGCACAAACTGCTTCCGGATACGGCGCATCTATATTAAATTACGCTGAGGTATCTAAAATTAATAAGGATGCTAATGGAAAAGTAAATGGCCTTTCATTCATCGATTGTGAGGATAAAAAAACATATTCTATTCAAGCAAAAGTTATCGTTAATGCTGCCGGTATCTTTGTGGATGATATTTTAAAGTTAGAAGAACCTAATCATAAAAATCTAGTGCGCCCGAGCCAAGGAACCCATATTGTCGTTGACCAGAAGTTTTTGGGCGGGATGGACGCGTTAATGATTCCGGAAACAAGCGACGGAAGAGTGTTATTCGGAGTACCCTGGCAAGGGAAAGTACTGTTAGGCACGACGGATACCCCCATACATGAACATTCCATAGAACCTGTTCCATTAGATGAAGAAGTAGATTTTATCATGACTACTGCTAATGATTATTTGGAAAACGGACCTAAAAAGGAAGATGTGCAAAGTGTGTATGCCGGATTACGGCCATTGGCAGCTCCACAACACAGTAATGATGACAGCACTAAAGAAGTCTCCCGAGATCATAAGCTTATCTCCAGTCCATCCGGATTGGTGACAATAACAGGGGGAAAATGGACTACATATAGAAAAATGGGAGAAGATACGGTGGATATGGCCGTTAAGATAGGAAACCTTCCGAAAGTGGAGTGTAAAACAAAAAATCTGAAAATCCATGGCTTTTCCCAAGAAAAACAAAAAGATCATTGGAAAATATATGGTTCAGATGCAAATAAAATATTAGATTTGGCTGAAGAAAATCCGGTGTATAAAGAAAAGATACACCCTAGATTTACTCATATTATGGCAGAAGTGGTTTGGGCATGCCGATATGAAATGGCAAGAAAAGTGGAAGATGTACTCTCCCGTAGGACAAGATTGCTTTTTTTGGATGCAAAAGCAGCAAGAGACTCTGCCGGAAAAGTTGCTAAAATTATGGCAAATGAATTAAATAAAGATGAGGAATGGATTATAAATGAAGTGAAAGAATTTGAAACTTTAGTACAGCAATATTTGATATAAAAATAATTTAAACCTATTAGTATTATATGGAGCAAGGATATATTTTAGCAATAGATCAAGGAACGACGAGTTCACGTGCAATTGTTTTTGACCGGAATGGGGAGATAAAAGAAATTGCTCAAAAAGAGTTCAGACAAATTTTCCCGAAATCAGGTTGGGTAGAACACGATCCTGAAGATATATGGAATTCTCAATTAGAAGTATTAAATGACGCTATAGGAAAACTACCGCAAAAAGATCTCATTAAAGGGATAGGTATAACCAACCAAAGAGAAACTACTCTTTTGTGGAATAGAGAGACCGGAGAGCCTGTCTATAATGCAATTGTATGGCAAGATCGGCGGACCGCTGATTATTGCAATGAAATAGCAGAACAAGGCTTTGATAAAACAATCCAAGAAAAAACAGGGTTGATTATTGACGCCTACTTCTCGGCTTCTAAAATACATTGGATTTTAGAGAATGTTGACGGAGCCAGAGAATTAGCTGAAAAAGGTCAATTAGCTTTTGGCACTGTGGATAGCTGGTTGATTTGGAAACTTACCGAAGGGAAAGTGCACATCACAGATGTGAGCAATGCTTCCCGTACCATGCTATACAATATCCATGATTTAACATGGGATAAAGAGCTGTTAGAAATATTTGATATTCCGGCATCCCTCCTACCCGAAGTAAAAAGTAACTCTGAGGTTTATGCCGAAACCTCTCCGGCTATTATAGGCTCAGCAATCCCTATTGCCGGGATTGCCGGTGACCAACAAGCTGCGTTATTCGGGCAGCTTTGTTTGGATCAAGGAATGGTCAAGAACACATACGGTACCGGATGTTTTATTTTGATGAACATTGGCGAAAAGCCAATAATTTCAAAAAACAAACTGGTAACCACTATTGCATGGAAAATAGGAGACGAAGTAAACTATGCTTTAGAGGGCAGCGTGTTTATTGCCGGAGCTGTCATACAATGGCTTCGCGATGAAATGAAATTGATACAAGCTGCGCCGGAAACTGAAGAAATTTCACAAAGCATAAAAGATACAGATGGAGTTTATTTTGTACCTGCTTTTGCCGGTTTAGGAGCTCCTCATTGGAACCCTAAAGCAAGAGGTACACTATTGGGATTATCAAGAGGAACGAAACCTGCTCATATTATTCGCGCCGCACTTGAAAGTATCGCTTTTCAATCCCGTGATGTAATTTTAGCCATGGAACATGACTCCGGTTCAAAAATCAAAGAATTGAGAGTTGATGGAGGAGCTGCGCTCAATAATTTTCTAATGCAGTTTCAAGCCGATTTGTTAAAAGCAGATGTTTTACGTCCAAAAGTCACCGAAACGACAGCTTTAGGTGCGGCTTATTTAGCCGGATTAGCGGTAGGTTTCTGGAAAGACACTCATGAATTACAACAACAATGGCAAGTAGATAAAAAATTTGTACGAGATTCGAAAAAAGAATTAGACAATCACATATCAAACTGGAATAAAGCAGTCAAAACTGTCAATTTCTGGACGAAGTAAACTCTTAATATTTAATAAATTATGACTCCTTTTATAGCTGAACTAATTGGAACCTTTACAATGGTTTTATTAGGTAATAGCGTAGTTGCAAATGTAAATCTTGAAAAAACAAAAGGAAAAGGAGGAGGATGGATAGTTATTACTACGGCTTGGGCCTTGGCTGTTTACGTAGGTGTAGTTATTGCCGGCCCCTATAGTGATGCTCATTTAAATCCTGCTGTTACCCTTTCCAATTTAGCCTTATCCAAAATGTCGCTAGTAGACAGTGGTATATATATGCTGGCTCAGATGTTAGGGGCTATGGGCGCTGCTTTTCTGGTTTGGCTTATTCATAAAGATCATTTCGATGCAACAGAAGATGCCGGAATAAAGCAAGCCGCTTTTTGTACAGCCCCGGCTATTCGCAACCTCCCCATAAATCTTCTCGCTGAAATTGTAGGCACGTTTATTCTTATTTTTGCTATTCTTCACTTCACAGATGCGCAAATTGATGGCTCTACTACTGTAGGGATGGGTTCTCTCGGTGCTATACCTGTAGCCTTCGTCGTTTGGGTAATTGGACTCTCTCTTGGAGGAACTACCGGATACGCTATCAATCCAGCCAGGGATTTAGGTCCCAGAATAATCCATAGCTTATTGCCTATTAAAAACAAAGCTGGTTTTGATATAGGCTACGCTTGGGTGCCCGTTATGGGACCTGTAATGGGTTCTTTATTGGCTGTCGCACTTTATCTAATCATTCATTAACTATTAAAATATAACTATGAAGAAAAATAATTTAATTATTCCGGTTTTATTATTCAGTATGGCTTTTGTCCAAAGTTGTTCGACTCTTTCAAAATCGCAAAAGCTCATGAATAAAAACTTTCCTGAGTTTTCTTATGAAGGACATAGGGGAGCCAGAGGATTGTACCCCGAAAATACTATTGGCGCTATGAAAACGGCCATCGATTTACCCAAGGTAACTACATTAGAATTAGACTGCCATATTACAAAAGACGGTAAAGTAATCGTGTATCACGATGCATTCTTAAATGATAAATTTGTACAATATGTAGATGGTTCGCCATTGACAGATGAGGATAAGAAAAGACCTATTTATGACTTTACATATGATGAACTTCAGAAATATGATATAGGCTCCAAACTTTATAAAGATTTTCCGGATCAGAAGAAAGAAAATACTCAAATTAACTTATTAAGTGATCTCATTGACGCAGCAGAAGAATATGCTAAAGAAAAACGGGATCAACCTATGTATTATAATATTGAAGTGAAAAGTAAAAAAGGAAAAGAAGGTGAATACCATCCTAAAGTGGATCACTTTGCGGATTTGATGCTGAGTGTTATCATAGAAAAAAATATAGGAAACCGAACGGTCATTCAATCTTTTGATGAAGATGCACTTCGACATGTCAATGAAGTATATCCGCAAATAAAAACTTCTTACCTGATTTCAGGAAATAACAAAAAATCAATTTCAGAAAACATAGAAACTTTAGGGTTCACCCCTTTTATTATTAGTCCAAATTACCAAATAGTAACTGATGATTTTGTGAATGATGCACATAAAAAGCATGTAAAAATTGTTCCATGGACAGTGAATGACAAGGAAAAGATAAATGAACTTATTGAGATGAACGTAGATGGAATCATCACCGATTATCCTAACTTATTTTAAATAAAACAGAAACATGTTATCAAAATTTTTAAGGCCTGCACCTCACAAGCCTTTACTACCTGCCGACAAAGTCGATAAAGAATATAAAAAGCTGCGTTGGCAAGTGTTTTTAGGTATTTTTATCGGTTATGCCGGATACTACCTGGTTCGTAAAAACTTTAGTCTGGCAATGCCAGACTTAATTGAACAAGGCTATGGCAAAACCGAATTAGGATGGGCATTATCAGGTGTTTCGATTGCTTACGGTATCAGCAAGTTTTTGATGGGAAATGTCTCCGATCGAAGTAACGCGAGGGTGTTTTTATCCTTAGGCCTTGTTTTATCTGCCTTGACAATGATTGTGATGGGGACGATGTCCTTTGCGACATCATCTGTCTATATCATGTTTGCCTTACTGTTTGTTAACGGATGGTTTCAAGGCATGGGTTGGCCGCCTTGCGGAAGAGTCATGGTGCATTGGTTCTCCGTCAAAGAAAGAGGAACCATGATGTCCATATGGAATGTGGCACATAATATTGGGGGTGGTCTTATCGGTCCTATCGCTATATTCGGCATGGAAATATTTATGGATTGGCATTCCAAATTTTATTTTCCGGGATTAATTGCATTAGCGGTAGGGATTATAACTTATTTCCTTGTGCGGGATACACCTCAGTCTTGTGGCCTCCCCCCCATTGAAGAATATAAAAATGATTATCCAAAAGACTATTCCGAAAAAGATGAAGAAGAATTAACGGCGAAAGAAATTTTCTTTAAATATGTTTTTAACAACCGGATGCTATGGTATATAGCTTTTGCCAATGCTTTTGTTTACCTCGTGCGGTATGGGATTCTGGACTGGGCGCCCACTTACCTTGAAGAAGCAAAAGGCTTTTCGGTCAAAGAAGCAGGGTGGGCATATTTTTTCTATGAATACGCAGGTATTCCGGGTACTTTAGTCTGCGGTTGGATGTCAGATAAAATTTTTAAAGGAAGGAGAGCTCCGGCTACCATCCTATACATGGTTTTAGTGTTAGTAGCGGTATTAATTTATTGGAAAAACCCTCCAGGTAATATTGCAATCGATAACGCAGCTTTGATAGCCATCGGTTTTTTAATATATGGACCCGTTATGTTGATCGGCGTGCAAGCTTTGGATTTAGCTCCTAAAAAAGCAGCCGGTACAGCGGCAGGACTGACAGGTTTGTTTGGTTATATGGGCGGAGCACTTTTCGCAAATATAGCCATGGGCTATGTAGTCGATTTTTGGGGATGGGATGGCGGATTTATTATTATGGTCGCGGCGTGTGTATTCTCTATCCTTTTGACAAGTTTCACCTGGAATACAGAAAAAAGAAGCTTAGCAGGGTAAGACAATAAATTTATCAAGTGCTGTACTCATTTATTGGAAGACTATTTAAGATAAATGAGTACTCACCTTTTATTTAAATATATATCTTGTTTTAAAACATGAAAACAAACTACATTTTAAGTCTAAAAACACTCATTTTTTTGAGTATGTTTCTTGTGTTTTTTTCTCCTACATACGGGGAGTTTTATTCACATGTAAAAAAAACGTCCTTACAGGATGAGGTGACAATTTCGGGAACAGTACGAAGTGAACAAACAAATGAACCCATTTCGGGGGTCACCATCCGGGCTAACAATGAATCTATCAGTTCTACAGATGACAACGGCCGTTTCGAAATCAATGTTAAGGCGAATGATTTAATTTCTTTTGAAAGTATCGGATTTGTCAAAAAAGAACAACGCTTTCAAGGCAATCAGTCCAGTATAACAATATTCTTGCAAGACAGCTCTGTAGATATTTCTGAAGTTGTGGTTACAGCTTTAGGAATAGAGCGTGAAGCAAAAGGATTGGGGTACGGTGTTAGCACGGTCAAAGGAGATGCCCTCACCGAATCCAAAAGTACAAACTGGAGCGATGGGCTGAAAGGTAAAGTAGCTGGATTGGATCTTACCCAAGCAAGTTCCGGCCCCATAAACTCAACTCGAATCAGTTTACGGGGTGACCAGTCTCTATCCGGTAATAACGAAGCTTTAGTGGTCATCGATGGAACGCCTATGGTTAACGGACAATTAAGCTCTGGCGTATCGGATGCCTACGGAGTTGGGGGGACTGATGTTCCCATAGATTTTGGAAACGGATTAAGTGACTTAAATCCGGATGATATTGAGTCCATTTCAGTACTAAAAGGAGCTGCCGCAACTGCACTTTATGGAAGCCGCGCAGGCAATGGAGCTTTGATCATTACTACAAAATCAGGAAAAGACACGAAAGGTTTAGGCATTACATTCAATTCAAATACAAGCGTGGATGATGTATTGCGTTGGCCAGATTATCAATATGAATACGGCCAAGGCACCAACGCACGTAATGATGATGGAGAAATGTACTACTCCTATGGACCGTCGGAAGATGGAGCCAATACAGGGAGTACCTCCAGTGCTTTCGGGCCCAAGTTTGAAGGGCAGAAATATTATCAATATGACCCAAAAACCGGCGAGCAATCTACAGAACGTCTGCCATGGAGACCTTATAAAGATAATATAAAAGGGTTCTGGAGAACCGGGCATACCTTTATGAACAATATAGCTGTAGAAGGCGGAGGTGATAAGTATAACGGTAGGTTTTCTTTGGGCCACACTAAAAATGAATGGTTAATGCCGAATACAGGGTTTGAAAGAATAGCCGCTTCTTTGAGAAATCAATACACTGTAACCGACAAATTTACAATAACTTCCCGTTTATCTTATACGACAAAAACAAGCGATAACTTACCTGCCACAGGTTATAACAACCAATCTATCGCTTATTTTATGACCTTTCAAAACCCTAATATAGACTTAGATGTGTACAGACCTATGTGGCAAGAGGGATTAGAACAGGTTGAACAAATACATCCCTTTAGTTCGTTTATTGACAATCCATTTGTAATCGCCTATGAAATGACAAATGGGTTAAAAAACAAAAACATAGATGGGAATGTTCAGGCAAATTATAAGTTTAATTCAAAATGGGACTTAATGCTAAGAACAGGTCTGAATTACCGTCAGGATTTGCGTGAAATGAGAAGGCCGTATAGCTCGGCGAGGTACTCCCGGGGTTACTATAAAGAGCAGGATGCATTCTGGTTGGAACACAATACAGATTTCTTAGTAAATTATAATGAAGATCTCAGTGATAAAATTAAAATGACTCTTGGTGCAGGAGGAAATATCCGTAAAGAAGAAAGCAAATCTATAAGCGCTGAAGCTAACGGTTTGATTTTACCGGGCGTTTACAAAATGTCTAATGCCCAAAATGAAATATTTTACAACCCCAGAAAATATCAAAAGCAAGTAAATAGTCTGTATGCTTTAGCAAATTTTGCTTTTGATGATAAAATTTTTGTAGATATAACAGGGAGAAATGATTGGTCTTCTTCATTACCAAAAGGTAATAATTCCTACTTCTACCCTTCTATTAGCTCAAGTTTTGTTTTATCAGATATCTTTGAACTCCCGAGCCAGATTTCTTTTGCAAAACTCCGGTTATCAGCTGCACAAGTGGGAAGCGACACGGATCCGTATCGTTTATCCAAAGTTTTTCAGCCGAGTAATTTCCCAGGCTCAGCCGAATTGCCAACTACTCGAAACAATAGCGAGTTGAAACCTGAGATTTCAAATTCTTTTGAATCGGGAATTAACTTTTCATTATTTAATAATCGATTGACGGCAGATGTCAACTATTACTATAACACTACCAAAAACCAAGTGTTACGGATTCCTGTGGAAGTTTCTACAGGGTATAATTACACGTATATCAATGGGGGTAAAATCCGCAATAAAGGGATTGAAATTCTCTTAACGGGACGGCCTGTTAGAGGGGATTTTACATGGGAGCCTACGATAACCTGGTCTAAAAATGACAATAAAATATTAGAGTTAAGTAAAGATGTCGAACAACAACAACAGGTTATTATGCAAAGTGGAACGGCTTCTATTATCGCTGTAGAAGGCGGAACGACAGGAGATATATGGGGCGCAGGCACGGTGCGCAGCCCCGAAGGAGAAGTAGTGTTTGATAAAAATACAGGGCAAGCTCTCCGCTCTGAAGTCCGGTATATCGGCAATGCATACCCTTCTTGGAAAGCTGGTTTTCAAAATCAATTTAGATACAAAAACTTTATGTTAAGTGCGTCAATAGATGGTCAATATGGAGGCATAATTTATTCACAGACTCACCACAAAATGACCGAGCAAGGAAAACTTAGACATACGCTCAAGGGAAGGGATGAAGGATTTATCGTGGGCGAAGGAGTCGTCGAAAATGATGATGGGACTTTCTCTCCTAATACAAAAGAAGTAGAAGTCAGTTCTTTTTATAGCGATTATTACCGCAGAGCAAATATCGAAACCAACAGTTTAGATGCATCTTATCTGAAATTAAGAGAAGTCCGTTTTGAATATACTTTTCCAAATGAGGTTGCTCAAAGAATTAATTTATCCAGATTATCTCTTGCTGTATATGGACGAAATTTATTGTTGATTTCTGATTTTCCGATATTCGATCCGGAAACTGCTTCTTTAAATGGGGCAACCATTATGCCCGGGGTTGAAATGGGCCAGCTGCCTACACCCAGAACATTCGGACTGAATTTAAATTTATCCTTTTAATAATAAAAAGAGTTTAAAAATATAAGTATGAAACGCTATATTAAATCAAAAGTAAGTTTATTAATACTGCCTTTATTAATAGTATCTTCTTCTTGTACAAAGAATTTTGAAGATATCAATACTGATCCTAATAACTTAGTATCAGTGACTCCCGGTAGTCTGCTTACCCCATTGTTATATGATATAGGTGACTATAATACCACGAGAAGTTATAATTTCACCTGGCAATTGATGCAAGTGGGTTTTCCGTACCCTTCTACAGCTGTGGGTACTCATCGCTACGATATTACCCCTACTGCCGGAAACGGAACCTGGAATAAAGGTTATCAGTGGTTACGCACAATCCGTCAAATACACACTTCTTCTGACGAATTTGAACAACCTGTTTATCATGCAGTTGCAGCTACTTTAGAAGCTCTTACTGTGGGGATTTTAACAGATGTTTTTGGAGATGTACCCTATTCGGAAGCCATCAAATTAGACGAAGATATTTCTATGCCTAAGTTTGACAGCCAAAGCGATATTTATAAATCCCTGATCCAAAACCTTGAAGGTGCAAATGAGATTTATAAAAACAGTGAAGGGATCATGACTGGCAATGATTTTCTATATGAAAACGATCCGGACAAATGGAGAAAATTTAATAACTCCTTACTTTTAAGACTTCTTTTGCGTACAAGCAAAAAATCTGAAATGGATAGCTATAACCGGATAAAATCTATTTTAGACAACCCCGAAGAATACCCCATCTTTGAAAGTAATGAAGATGCAGCTATTTTGAAAGTAAGTGGATTAGATCCCTATGAATACGCTTGGCCAAGACGTCAGGACTATACCTTAAACGAAACGAAAGCCGAGTTTTTTGTCGATTTTCTTAATGAAGCAGAAGATCCAAGAAGACCGTATTTTATGAGCGAAGCCGTGACAAATGACGGCGATACCATTGGTTACAAAGGCATTCCGGCAGCTCACCCTTCTTCTGCGAGCTATTCTTTTACGCCCAGCATTCCGAATCCGGATTTAATGTCCCCAAAAGTGGTTGGAACTATTGTCCATCATATTCTGATGTCCTATGCAGAGGTTGAATTTATTAAGAGTGAAGTATTCTTACATTTTGGAAACAACGATAAAGCTAAAGCGGCCTATAAAAAAGGCGTTATTGCAGGAATGACCCACTGGCAATGGGCGGAAGATGAAGATTTCCAAACCCCAGGTGATTCTTTCTTTGATAATGCAAAGGTTAAATTTAATAACTCTTTAGAGAGAATTATCGAACAAAAGTACCTTGCTTTATATATGAACGATTATCAACAGTGGTTTGAATATCGCCGTACCGGATACCCTGTCTTGCCCAAAACCGACGAAATGCTACACAACGGTGTGATGCCCACAAGATTGCCTTATCATGATAAGCTTTCAGTGTTTAACCCGGAACATTATAAAGAAGCAGTTTCAAAACTGGATGAAGGAGATACTCCCCAATCGAAAGTATGGTGGGAAAAATAAATATATGTCATACTATCCTATGAATGAACACTCCTGAATATTGTAAAGTATTCAGGAGTTTTTTTGTAAAAACATTTCCAATAATAGGCTTTAAACAATTCTTCAATAAAACTTTGATTCTGTTGATAAAAGCTTTTACTTTGTGTTCCTGAAAATTCAGGAAAGCGAAAATAGGTAAAGTGGTTCGAAATTCTCCCACGTTAAAAAAACTAAGATGCCTCATATACTCTCAATAAAAAACACACAGCTTGCCGTATTACTGGCTCTTTTTCATATTCTCATTGTTGCTTCCAGCAATTATTTGGTTCAATTCCCCATTTCTATTTTTGGATTCAAAACAACTTGGGGAGCATTTACCTTCCCATTTATATTTTTAGCGACCGATTTGATAGTTCGGTTTTTTGGCCCTCAATTAGGAAGGCGAATTATATTCTACGCCATGTTTCCGGCTCTCGCTGTATCTTATTTAGTAACAGTCGGCTTTCGAAATGGCATTTGGTTAGGAATAGACACACTCTTCAGCTTCGATTTATTTGTCGCGAGAATTGCAATAGCCAGCTTCTCTGCTTACGTGGTTGGACAAATCATTGATATTTATGTTTTTAATAAACTCAGGCAACATAAACAATGGTGGCACGCACCGGTGGCCTCTGCCATCTTTGGAAACTTAATGGATACCGTTGTATTTTTCTTCATTGCCTTTTATAAAACATCGGATGCCTATCTCTCTGAAAATTTGGTGGAGATTGCTACTGTTGACTATTCTTTTAAATTGGTTATCAATGCTTTATTCTTCTTACCTCTTTATAAAGTAATCTTAGATCGGCTGATGAAAAAGTTAAGAAAAGAAAATTGAAAAATAATTTATGGAGTAGCCTAAGCTCAAAATCAACTGAATTTCGTTAGCCCATATAATAACTCGTTGCAAACTTTCTTTTTAAAAAGGCTGCTTTTCAATTCTTTACAAGAATAAAACTCATTAATCAGCCCCACTACAGAGCCCCTTGCGAAACATGGCTATAGCCTCAGGCTTACCTTAGAGCCGCAGAAAGATAAACTCGTGGATTATTCAAGTTAAATGTTGATTTTTTTACTTACCTTTGTTTAGAATTGATTTAAATAAGAATAATATGTTACGCGAAGTTATAAAAGATAAAACACACGAAGCTCATCAAAAAACGGAAGGAAAAGTAGTCCGAAAAGTGAAATCTATAAAATCTGAACAGGATTATATAGAACTTTTAAAATGTTTTTACGCTTATTTTAGTGCCGTAGAAAAAGAAATTTCCCGATTTGTAACTGTGGATGTATTATCTGATTTAAAAGAACGTAGAAACGCGGAATATATTAAAAGAGATATAGAAGAGCTTGGCGGATCCGTCGCTGATCTTCCAGAAGTAACTCTTCCTTCTATTACCTATACTTTAGATGCTTTGAGCGCCATGTATGTATTGGAAGGCTCTATAATGGGCGGACCATACATTGTAAAAATGTTGCAAAAACAAGGTATAAATAGAGCTTTTTCATTTTTTTCAGGATACGGTGAAAACAGTGGAAAAATGTTCAGTGCTTTTGTTGAAGTATTAAATAAATATGGTGAAAATCCGGATACACACGAGCGGGCAGTAGAGGTGGCAAACGAAACTTTTACCAATTTTGGAGAGGTATTTACTCCAGTGACTGCTCAGTAATTTTTTTCACACATTTCTTTAAAGATAGTATAATGTCATTTAAAAATAATAAGTGGATAAAACGTGCTGGAGCAGGCGCTTTTTTATTTTTTCTAGCAAAAGGAATAGTTTGGCTGTTCGTCTTTTTCTTTGCAGCTAAATCTTGCGGAGCGTAGATACAC
>JAJYRG010000106.1 GCA_021794195.1 Bacteroidota bacterium | reverse complement strand
CCAACATTTGTGAAGCCTCATCTTCAGCCTCCTTGCCGCTATCATATGAGATATTCTGCATGCCCATCTGCATATTTATCTTCATATTCTTCACCAGACTTTCTACAGTAAAGACTTCACCTTCTTTCTTAATAGGAGTAATTTCCATACTCATATTCGTTTCCATGATCATATTTTGTGCGCCTTCAGTATCTGTATCCATAAACATGTTGACGTGCAAGGTTTCACCTATTTGTGGATCGAAATGGAATTCAATAGCTTCTTACGCTAAAGATGTATGGCTCAACAATAGTAATACTAGGTAAATTACAGCGGTTTTTCTCATAATTATTAATTATATAAACTTACAATTAAGATCAGGTGCAAAAAAAACTGCTTCAACTGCGGGTTGTTTTGTGAGGGATCGTTTTATTCCATTACTTATTCCAAAACTTATCACTACCCATCTTTTGAAGCAGTTCTTCTAAGAATGAATATATCAATTTTTTATTTTGTGATATACGAGACTTCTTTTACAGCTTTTACAATCTTTGTCACACTTGGCAAAGATGCTTCTACCAATGTAGGCGCATAAGCCAAGGGCACATCTTCAGAAGTAACCCGGGTAACAGGAGCATCTAAATAATCAAAAGCTTGTTTTTGAACCATATAACTGATTTCCGAGGAAATAGAGGCCAAAGGCCAGGCTTCTTCTACTACGACAAGACGGTTGGTTTTCTTAATCGATTCAATGATAGTCGCATAATCTATAGGCCGGACTGATCTCAAGTCAATAAGCTCTACATCTATATCTTCTTTTTTTAACTCTTCGACAGCTGGTAACACATGCTGAGGGATCATTTTACCAAAAGAAACAAGGGTAACATCTGATCCTTCTTTCACTATGTTAGCTTTGCCAATTTCAAGGTAATATTCATCTTCAGGCACCTCGCCTTTCTGACCATACATTAATTCAGATTCCATAAAAATCACAGGATCAGGATCGATTATGGAAGATTTCAACAGTCCTTTTGCCTCGTATGGATTAGAAGGGATCACCACTTTCAAGCCGGGTGTATTTGCATACCAATTTTCAAAGTTTTGAGAGTGTTGAGCACCTAATTGACCCGCGTTTCCGGTTGCACCTCTAAAAACAATAGGAAGAGGGTATTGCCCCCCGCTCATGGAATTCATTTTCGCTGCAGAATTAATAACCTGATCTATAGCTACTAACGAGAAATTAAAAGTCATGAATTCAATAATAGGTTTCAAGCCGTTCATTGCCGCTCCAATACCTATACCGGCAAAACCAAGTTCGGAAATAGGTGTGTCAATTACACGCCTTGCTCCAAACTCATCAAGCATGCCTTGGCTGACTTTATACGCCCCATTATATTCAGCGACTTCTTCGCCCATCAAAAAGATAGTTTCATCTTTACGCATTTCTTCGTTCATCGCTTCACGAAGGGCTTCTCTAAACTGTATTTCTCTCATCGTTTATTCTTTATCCAAATAAATAATTTTATATCATACAAAGAGACAAATTTACTATTATTTCTTGAAAAACCGTAATCTTTGATATTCACGATATAGACGCCCTTTTTCGTTCTTTTTTGTCAAAAATTGCAAGGAGGAGATGGGAGCCTATCTGGAAGTGCATTTCATTTTTTACACTACCTCCCTTACCCTCATCGGCTTTTATATCCGAACGATTAATGGACTTTGATAGTGGATATATATACATTAAAGGCTATATTTGCCTTATGATTTACTTAACACGTCGCGAAAGATTTAGTGCTGCACATAAGCTGTATAGAGAAGAATGGTCCGATGAAAAAAACGAAGAGGTTTTCGGTAAGTGTTCCAACCCCAACTGGCATGGGCACAATTATGTTTTATACGTGACTGTAAATGGAGATGTGGATCCAGAAACCGGTTTTGTGATGAATCTTAAAAAAATGAAAAAAATAATCACGGAACACATCATCGATAAAGTAGATCACAAAAATCTGAACTTGGATGTAGATTTTATGAAAGACAAAATGCCTTCTACTGAAAATATAGCCATTGAGATTTTCAAAATACTCGAACCTGTCTTTAAAGAAAAAAAAGTCAACTTGCATTCGGTAAGATTGCATGAAACTGAAAACAACTTCGTAGAATACTTTGGAAAATAAATTTAACACCTATCAAGTATGAATAACAACAACTTTCATGATGAAGAATTAAACGGATATCTGAAAATAGATCAATATAACAATGATACTGTAGAACGCATTTCAAAACATTATGTTGATATTTTAGAGGCTTTAGGGGAAGATCCAAATAGAGAAAGTTTAAAAAAAACACCGGAAAGGGTAGCAAAATCATTACAGTATCTTACGCATGGATATGGCGTGGACCCCGCCAAAATTTTAAACAGTGCAAAATTCAGAGAGGAATATAGCCAAATGGTGGTGGTCAAGGATATAGAAGTATATTCCCTCTGTGAACATCATATGCTTCCTTTCTTCGGAAAAGCGCATGTCGCTTACATTCCAAATGGGCATGTAGTAGGGCTTAGCAAAATACCGAGAATAGTAGATGTCTTTGCCCGGAGACTACAAGTACAGGAAAGAATGACGAATGAAATTAAAGATTGTATCCAAGATACTTTACAACCGGAAGGGGTCGCTATAGTGATAGAGTGCAAACACCTGTGCATGGCGATGCGGGGCGTACAAAAACAAAATTCGGTAACGACCACATCTGCTTTTACGGGATCTTTCCAAAATAATGTTACACGTTCTGAATTCATGCGTTTAATCACTGCCGACTTAACATAAAGGCAGACGGCTAAGCAGAACAAGAATTAGAAGCAATTAGGTTCTCCTTAACAAAGATTAACGCTTTATTATAATTATTTTTACAATAAGTTAGGTATTTTTGATAGTATGGACATCTTTAATACTGCCCTGAACAAGTATTTAGAACATACATGTGATGTAGAACCTGTGCTTTTGCAAGAAATAAAAAGAGAAACATTCCTTTCAGAAGTGCGGCCAAATATGCTTTCAGGACACTATCAAGGAAGATTACTTTCTTTGTTCAGTAAAATGCTGTGCCCAAAAGTAATCTTAGAATTAGGCACCTTTACAGGGTACGCTACATTGTGCTTAGCGGAAGGGTTACCTTCTGACGGCATCATCCATACCGTTGACATCGATGAGGAGTTAGAAGACAAGGTAAGGCAATATTTTGACGCTTCTCCTTATGGAAACCAAATCATCAGCCATATCGGAGATGCTGCGGAAATAATAAGTGACATTCCTGGAAATTTTGACCTCGTTTTTATTGATGCAGACAAGAAAAATAATTTCTCTTATTTCAATGCTGTAATTGACAGAGTTCCCCAAGGGGGAATAATATTAATAGATAATGTTTTGTGGAAAGGTAAGATTTTTGACGAAAACCCGGACAAACGGAGTAAAAGCTTTTTAGAGTTAAATGAAAAAATAGCTGCTGATCTAAGGGTCGAAAAATTAATCTTGCCCGTGAGAGATGGTCTTTTTGTATTGCGTAAAAAGTAATGGTTTCACGAATTTATTCTTTTATGATTCAGAGTATTTTTAAATGGACATTGTTTTTATTGCTCACTTTACCCGGTTATTTAAAAACAAGTTCCGCCCAAACCCGATACAGTATTCACAGTTATATCGACCAACATGCAGACATCGCGCAAAACTTAATGTCTGAAAGTGGCACCCCCGCCTCCGTTATACTTGGAGTGGCCATCCACGAAAGCGCGTTTGGAAACAGTAAGATTGCCCGGCATTTACATAATCATTTCGGTGTAAAAGGGAAAAACAACAGCGTTAAAATTCAGTCTGCCTACAAAGGCTATCCTTCCGTCAAAGACTCTTATCAGGACTTCATAAAAATATTGAAGAAGCGCAAACAAATAAAAAAATTATTTCAAAAAGACGACCATAAAGCCTACGAAAGCTGGATCAAGGCCATTGCTTCATCAGGTTATGCAAGCAGTAAAACCTGGTCACGAAAAGTATTGCAAATCATTGATAAATATGAGCTGTACCAGTTTGATGAACTAAAAAAAGAAAGGGAATTCCCGATGGAACCCGTCTTACCCTTGGTACATAGCACTTCTATTTTTAAAGTATTGAGCCCACGGTTTTATACAGTGCAGCCTAACGATTCTCTCGAAAAGATCGCAAGTATGTACAATACATCTGTGGAATCTATTGCAGAAAAAAACCTGATAACAGACGAAAATTTAATTACAGGATTAGGCTTAATAATTGGATGAAAAAACAGATTGTTTTCTGGGTACTTATTACCATACTTGCTTCTTGTACAAGCAAAAGAAGGGCTGTCTTACAAAACCCTAAAGCCGATCAACCCGCTGCTACCTACCCTTCTTCCAATGTACCCTTAAAGAGTAATGAGTACATAAGTAGGTATAAGGATATCGCTATCCGGGAAATGGAAATGTACGGGATTCCAGCAAGTATTAAGCTTGCTCAAGCCTTACTGGAATCGGGGAATGGGACCAGCTATCTGGCGCAAAGAGGAAATAATCATTTTGGAATTAAATGCGGTGGAAACTGGAAAGGGAGAACTGTATCCCGAAATGACGATCGCCCCAACGAATGTTTCCGGGCGTATGATAATCCTGAGCAATCATTCAGAGATCATTCCAATTTCTTATTGCGAAAGCGGTATGAAAAACTTTTTAACTTAGATAAAAACGACTACCGCAGTTGGGCTTATGGCCTTAAATCAGCCGGATATGCGACAAACCCAAGATATCCGGAATTGCTTATCTCTATGATAGAACGATATGAGCTATATAAATATGATTATCCAGAGGTTTCTCCCGCTAAAAAAGAACATCGGGAAGAAAAAGTAGAAGAGATCATAGAAGAGAAAAAAGAGCCGCCTAAGGAAGAGGATATAAAAAATCCAATAGCCATGCAGATATATGAGGTAAAAGCGGGCGACACTCTTCGCTCTATCAGCAAAAATTATCAAGTCTCCGTAGAGTCTATTATAGAAAACAATGGTCTTGAAGACTCACATGTCAATGTGGGACAACTGCTTGTCATATCTCAATAAAATTTTATAGTTTGTTTGGGCTAAGAATAGTATATTCGTTAGTTTATCCTTTATCTTTGTGAAAATAATAATTAAAATAATTAATTTTTTACTTTTTACAGTAGTTCCTGCCGCTGTTTTAGCACAGGGGCAGATAGAGGGGATTGTTTTCGATAAAAACACCGGCCAAAGAGTCGCTGAAGTTCGGATTTCGAATATCAGCACGGGTCAGAGTGTCTACAACAACGCCCGGGGAGAGTTTAATCTTGACGTAAACAAAGGAGACATCGTACTTGCTGAAAAAAAAGGATTTGACAAGGATAGCATTACCGTAGATGGGAATAAAGTACTCTTATTATACCTTGAGCGATCGATGAGGTATATTCCTGAGGTTACCGTAACCGCTAAACAGTCTCCGGAGACAATTTTAGAACAAGCTAAAAAAGATTATAAGAAAGCATATGATTTGGCAGAGCCGGGAAGTGCATTCAGTGTAGGCCCCACAGGTGCCGGATTAAACCTGAACACGATATATAATTTATTTAGTAAGGAGGGAAAGAATGCAAAGAGACTGACTAAAACCATTGAAAAAGAATACCAGGAAAATGTCATTGATTCAAAGTTTACTGCTTCGCTGGTAAGGAATACAACCGGATTAAGAGATAGTGTTTTGCATCGATTTATGCAACGGTACCGTCCGAGTTATTATTTCATAATATCTACAAATGAATATCAGCTCGTAGAATATATAAAAAACAAATATGAAATGTTTAAATTAACTCCGGAATTACGAAATTTGCCCGTGCTTCCAAGGTTGGAATTACAAGAAAAAACAAAAAACAAATAATTATGCAAGGAAAATGGACTCTTATTCTTGTCGTTATCATACTTTCGGCAACATCTGTTGTCGGACAGGACTTAAGTAAGCTTCGGGTTAAGCCTGACACCGCTATCATCGATCAAGAGGATGAGGTAAAATTAGATTATAAACCCATCATCGTACCCATACCTAGGCTTGAAAGATCGGTAGATTATTGGAAGCATTGGACGAAGTTTGGGATCAATACCAATCAATCCTATTTCAGTGATAATTGGAAAGAAGGAGGAACCAACTCATTATCTATAGGGGCTATCGGCTGGCATAAGTCTGAATACAATAAAAACAACTTTAACTTCGTAACAGAAGTGGATTTAAAATACGGTAAAATAAAAAACCGGGATCAGCTGGCTAAGAAAAACAATGACCGTATTTTTTGGGATAACAAGCTTTCTTATAATATCTCCAAATCCTGGGCCATATTTACGTCGTTGACATTCGAATCTCAATTTGATTTAGGATTTACCTATAAACGGGATGAGGATGGAGCAGAAGTAGTGAATGATACTGTTTCAAACTTCATGGCTCCTGGATATCTTACGGAATCTCTGGGTCTGGAATATAAACCTGACGATTCTTTCTCCCTACGGTTAGGTACAGGTACTTCCCGCCAAACTTTAGTGTTAGATGATCAGATACAAGCAAAAGAGGATGGTTCCAGATTCGGAGTAGAAGCTGGAAAGAAAGTTAAAAACGACCTTGCTTTTCAGGTAACAGCAAATCTAAATAAAAACCTGTCGGATAATCTAAATTTAAAAAGCCGTTACAATCTTTTTGCAGACTATTCCCGTCTCAGCGATCCTGTGCACCGCTTGGATATGACGCTCACTGCCAACATCTCCAAAATAGTAAACGTATCTTTGGACGGCATCATGCTGTATGATACTGATATAGATACGAAAGTTCAATTTAGTGAATCCTTAGCCTTAGGTATCACCTTTAATTTTCCTAGATAAGTATGCCAGGGTATAAAATATCTTTGTTTCATTGGGCTATATTGTTCGCAAGCTTATTGTTGTTCGGGTCGTGTGGATCAAAGAAAAAATACGCTGAAACCAATAAGATATATAGCCAGAAAACTAGAAAAACTGCCGACTCGCTCAAAGCGGCATTACCCTCTCCCATCATCCCTATAAAAGAGGAAAAAGACGAAGAAACGGAAAATAAAAAGAAAGTTCCCTTATCACAGGAAGCAAAAGAAGCAATGTTGCACCGGGAAGGTCTGCGCAAAGATTTAGATTGGGTAGGCGCCATCCATTTCGACAGTAGAAAACCAAATTTTGTCATCATTCACCATACCGCACAAAACAGTGTGGATCAAACCATCCGTACATTTACCTTACCCCATACAAAGGTAAGTGCCCATTATCTCATTGGACGGGAGGGGGAAGTCTTCCAGATGCTCAATGATTATCTTCGGGGGTGGCACGCCGGAAAAGGCAAGTGGGGCAATATTACGGACATGAACTCTGTATCTATTGGGATTGAACTGGATAACAATGGGAAAGAGCCTTTCCCTGACATTCAAATAAATGCCCTCTTAACTTTATTGGACACTTTGAAAACAAATTACGACATCCCGCAGGCTAATTTTTTAGGCCACGCAGATATAGCCCCTTCCCGTAAAAATGATCCCAGCGTGTTTTTTCCTTGGAAAAAACTATACGAACGGGGCTTCGGGCTTTGGTATAATGAAAGCTACTTACTGACTCCTCCTAAAGATTTTAATGCCTTAGAAGCATTAAGGCTAATCGGCTATGATATTTCGGATCCAAAAGCGGCCATCCGAACTTTCAAAAGAAAATTTATTGTCACAGATTTGAGCGAAGAACTCACGCTCTACGACCGGACGGTCATTTATAACCTATACAAAAGATATCTATAA
>JAJYRG010000105.1 GCA_021794195.1 Bacteroidota bacterium | reverse complement strand
TGACCGCTATCCCGCCATTGCTCTACAAGAGCCAACATACGATCACGTTTATTTGTTGATAAATCCATGCAGGCAAAGATAATGCCTACAAAAAATTATTGAAAGATGTACTTCGTAGGGCGGATACATAACAACCAGTTGGAATGCACCGAAAGGAGCATTTACAATTAAAGGTGAAATCATGGACCAAACCTCGGTAGATGATGGTGTTTTATTTGGTTTTCATAGGGCAATGGAATTCTTGGGGTTATCGAGGCTTAAAGGATTTCATTTTTATGACGTTCTTAAAAATATGGATAAAGAACGCTTCGAAGAGTATAAGAATCAATATATAGAGCACCTTAATCGAACACTAAAAAAAGAGATTTTATTGGTTAGTAACCCTATTGATGGTAAAAACACTTAGCCAACGCACTCACCATATTGAGAGTCCCACTTTACTTCTTTTTGACTTTACAGCTCGAACAATGCACTGTATAGGATGTAAAAAAGCTTTTACTATTGGTTTAGCACAACAATTAAAAGAACAACTTAAAATTCACAAACAATGAAATTATTAGATGATTTAAAATGGCGGTATGCCACCAAAAAATTTAGTAGCAAAAAAGTTTCAAATGAAGATATAGAAACTATAGTTGAAGCCATCAACCTTTCTGCTTCATCATTGGGAATGCAAACCTACAGAGTTTTTGTGATCGAAGATCAAGCGTTAAAGAAGAGACTCGGTGAGGGGTCTTTTAATACGCAAATAGGTGAATCTTCTCATCTATTGGTGTTTGCCGCTTTCGGATCCATTAGTCAAGAGATGATTATATTACATTTTTCGCTTATGAAAGAGAACAGCCTGTCGAGGAATTAGCAGAGTTTAAACACGCCATTTGTAATTTTCTTTTGCCTCGTAGCGATGAAGAAAATTTCACATGGTCAAGTAAGCAAGCTTATATTGGCCTTGGAACTGCTCTAATTGCTGCCGCAAACCTAAAGATAGACGCTACGCCTATGGAAGGCTTTGATGCCGATAAGTTTGATAACTTATTAGAATTAAGGGATAAAAACTTGAAGAGTGTAGTATTGCTTGCCTTGGGTTATCGTGATCAAGAAAGAGATTTCTTAGCGAACCTTAAAAAGGTAAGAGTCCCAAATGAAGAGTTTGCTATTACTATTAAATAATCCGTTTCCCTTCTAAAACCAATCTTTCAATAGTTGTTTATCGAGATGTAATGGACATCCATTTAAACCCACACCACTACATGTATATTCCGTTGATATGCACCCAGGGTTTCCGGGCATATGCACCCAGTTTTAGTGCTGTGCTTTTTTGTTTAGCATGACAAAGTTACCTTTTTTTACGTAAGCTTTCTCCCTTTATAGTAAACCTGTGTGCCGTATGTACAATTCTGTCGAGTATGGCATCGGCGATTGTCTGCTCAGGGAAGATATCGAACCATGCGGCTACGGGTAACTGGCTCACTATAATGGTTGATTTTCGGGCATGCCGGTCCTCAATTATTTCCATGATATCATTCTGTTGCTGACCGTCCAGCGTAGTTAGCCCGAAGTCATCGAGAATGAGTAGATCCGCTTTAGCGATCTTTTCCAATCTTTTTATCAGTACCCCTTCCAGTCTGGCAATTTTTAATGCGGGCAGTAGTTTTTGGGTGTTATAGTACATCACAGAATACCCCTGTCGGCACGCCTGATGCCCCAGGGCTGTTGCGAGCATGGATTTACCCACGCCCGTAGCACCTGTGATCAGGATCGATTCTCCGTTTTTGATATAGTTGCCAACGGCGAGCGCACTGAGCATGCCCGGGTCAATGCCGCGCTGCGCTGTGGCATCGATCTGCTCAAGGGCAGCGGTGTAGCGGAAGTTTGCGTTTTTCAGCAATCTGCTATAGCGGTTGTTCCATCTGACGTCGCTTTCGGCCTGTATCAGCATCTGTAGGCCATCGACCAGTGACAGCTCATGTATTTTTCGGGTCTCATAAAGTGCCTGGAGGCATCCGGCCATGCCCGATAGCCGTAAGGCCTGTAGCTTTGATTTTTGTTCTTCCATTTTTTTAGTTGATTTATTGATGTAATTAATTGTAATAGTCCTTGCCCCGGATGTTTTCGTGCATCGGCAGCAATGTTGTCTGTCCGGCTACCTGTTGCGCCTTGGCAAGGGCACATTGCCGTATGATGCCGCTTAACCGTTTGTAGCTCAGCAGGTCATTGCTGTACGCAATTTCACAGGCCTCCTCAAAGACATCCGGCTGGGTCTTGCGCTGCAGGCTGAGCAGCCCATCGCAGGTCCTGAAAGCCAGTTCAGGCGTCTTTTCCATCTCGAAGATCCGCTTGATCAACCGGGTGAGGCCAGTGGACCGCTGGGCGGCCAGGCCGATGTAATAATCGGGACTTCGCCTCATTTGGTGCCCGTTGTTGGAGGCAAAGTGCTCCAACTTCGTAGTGTATCCCGAGCCCTTTTCGCGTGGATGGGCGGCGATCTGCTTGCCTTCGCAGTAGATGCTGACCAATGTCCGCGTATAGATGACCTGTGTTTTTTTGCCGATATATTGGGAGGGTACCGAATAGTGCCTGTTATCCCGTCCCAGCAGCACACAGTTGTTGGAGGCGACGACCAGCTCTGCGTAATACCGTTTTTCAAAGAGGGCCGGCGGCAGCGCTTTGAGCAAATGCTTTTCATCCGCCAGAAAGCGTTCCTGACGGCTGACGGGTTCACGCTGCATACGCGTCTGGTTATGTTCCCTGACCTTGTCCATGATGGCTGCATTGAGATCGGTGATCGAGAAGAACAATTGATTGCGCAGTTTGGCAAACACGCGCTGATAAACCAGCTTTACCGTGTTCTCCACGCTTGGTTTGTCTTTAGGCTTCCTCGGCCTTGCGGGCAGTACCACCAGACCATAATGTTCTGCAAAGTTTTCCATCACCTTGTTCAGTACAGGCTCATACCTGTCTGATTTGATAACGGCCGCCTTTAGATTGTCCGGGACAAGGACCTGGGGAACGCCACCAAGGTGTTCAAGACACTTGCCCAGCGCATACAGAAAGTCATCGGTCCCTTGGGTCGGGACAGCAAGAGCGTAAGAATAATTGGAGTACGGCAATACGGCAACGAATACCTGGACCTTGACAAGTTCGCCGCTGTCCCTGTCGATATATCCCGGTGTGTCGCCTACAAAGTCAACCTGGAGACGGTGTGCCGGGTCATGCGTAAAGACAGCGCCGCCCTTGCGGGCAACTGACAATTGGTTCAGGTGGTGGCAAAACTGGGAATAGCCGTATCCACCGGGATGCGCCCCCCGGTATTCCTCCCAGAGCAGTTTACGGGTGACGTACTTGCGACCCAGTTCCTTTTCCAGGTAAGGTATAAGCGGTTTGAGGTCATCAAACTTCTCCTGGAGATAAGCGGGGGTTCCCGCACTGAAAAGCTTCGCCAGAACCGGTTCCTCAAGTTTTAGAAGATCATCGATAGTGTGATCCAACGACTTGAGCTTTTGGATGTAGCGGTTTACCGTACCTTTGTAAATGCCGATCTGCTCGGCAATCTTACGGTTGGATACGCCTTGAAGATGTAGGCGAAGTAATTGTTTTATCGTACTCATTCTTTTTGTTTTTCCTGCCATATACCTGTTCTTAATCGAATAGGCAATAAAACAAAAAGCACAGACAAGACCGCTATCGTGTTGGGTGGATTTGCTCCGGAATCGTTATCTCCTCCATCGCAAAAGCAGGTTTAGCTATCAAATCTGGGTGCATATGCTCCGGAATCAGCCGCAAGCCGCATCAAGATCCCAAACATGGGTGCATATGCTCCGGAATGATCCGAACCATCGACCGTATCTAACCAAAACCAGAGGTCCAATCAACCATTTTGGGTGCATATCTGCCGGAATGTCCGGAATAAACCCCTAATTTCAAGCTGGATCATATCCCCGGTTTTGGGTGCATATGCTCCGGATTATGCACTACACAACAACTCACACAATATATGAGGTGCAAAAAAATAAATCACTTATGCATACAGTAAACATAAAAAATAATTAAAAATGGAAAAAAGAGAATTTAGTCCTTGGACATGGCAGAATGAACGCAGTTATGTACAAGCAGTTGAAGTCAAATATCCAGAAGGTATATTATATTGTTCCGGGCAGGCCGCTATAGAACTCAATGGTATATCTAGCAATGAAGACATGAAGTCACAGCTTCAAAAAGCAATTTCTAATTTAGAAGAGGTGATATCCTTAGCAGGATATAAGTGTAAAGGCATGGTTCGATTAAAGGTGTACACGACCTCTATGCAAGATCTTTGGCCACATTTTCATATCCTTCAGGAATGGATAACCCAACATAATATCAGAACAGCTTTGACTGCCATGGAGGTCAATGTATTGTTTGAAACATTAAAAGTTGAGCTGGAAGCTACGGTTGTCAAATAAAAAAGAGAAAACAGTAAACAAAAAAGAAATAAAAGCAAATGTTTCTGAGCGGCATACAGCGTGAGGGATAGAAGCGACATCCTTTTGCGGTCCTGCAAGATCCGCAAAGATACAGCGGATAGCCCGACCCGCCTGCATTTTTTTGATAGCCTGGGCATGGGTGTTAAAATGCAGGCGGTGGCACGCCCAAATCCTATTTTTCGTCCCCAGTACTTATAGTATTTGTCAGTCTTTATACCTAATTATTCCATTAAATATTTAAGATACGACTATGTAATACGCTTACCTTAAGTAGAGTATTTCTTTCGGAGGAAGTGTGTTTTGCGTTTATAGAATAAAAATGAAAGACAGGAAGTTGTAATTGACTGTGAGACTCCTAATCACAAAGACCTAAATAACTAATAATATCACCTCTCAATAATCTTTTTTCGATGCTTGATTCCCCATTCGGAAAGGTTGTGGATAATAGGAATTAACATGTCACAATATTCAGTGATTTCGTATTGAATCGTGACAGGGTGTGTGTTCAAGACTGTACGTTTGATTAGCAAATTCATCTCCATATCTTTCAGTTCACGGCTTAAGACTTTCCCCGAAATCCCATCTACGTCTCTTAGTATTTCAGAAAATCTCTTTACGCCGAAACAGAGAGAAGCGAGGATTGATATTTTCCATTTTCCACTCAACACGTACATTGTATCGTGTACAGCCTGTATCCTTCTGCGAACGTCTGAACCATCTATTGTATCCATAAACTATCTCTGTTACCTAAATGTCACTGCTACTTTTTGTCAGTAAGTGACAAAAGTATAAAATTATTTTGGAGATTTGCTACTGATAAAAGTAAATAAAATGAAAGTATTAATGTTTGGCAGGGGCGTTATTTCGACTCAATATGCTTGGGCACTTGAGAAAGCAGGCCATATCGTAGAGTTTTACGTACGGGAGGGTAGTAAAGCTAAATATGGAGAAAGTGTTTCTTTAAATATCTATGATGCAAGAAAATCACTAAGAGGCGTTCTGATAAATGAAAATTGGAGTATCAAAATAAAAGAAGACTTGAGTACCGAGCACGATTACGATTTAATAATTTTAAGTGTTCAACACTATCAGTTCGAAAGTGCAGTTAGTTTTTTAGCTAATAAAATCGGCAACGCAACATTACTTATTTTCAATAACTTTTGGGAAGAACCCCAAACATTGGTTTCCAATCTACCCATTAGCAAAATAGTCTGGGGCTTTCCAGTTGCAGGTGGTGGATTTGATGAAAAAGGTGTTTTAAAAGGGGGATTGATGAAAACAGTAGTCATTGGAACTTTTGGAACAGAACAAACACAGCGAGGTAGAGAAGTAATAAAACTTTTCAAATTATCGGGTTTTAAGGTAACGGAAACTAAAGATTTTCGCTCGTGGCTGTTTTCACATTTTATATTTAATGCTTCATTGCACCTCGAGAACCTAAAACACAAGCAAATGTCCCTACTTGAATTAGTAACAACTACAAAATATTGGCGAAATGTAAAATTAAACGGTAAAGAACTACTGCTGCTACTCAAAGCAAGAAATGTGGATTTAAATGTAAACAAGGAATTAAATATATTTAATTTCCCTCCTTTCTTACTTGTCCTGATAATAAAGTCAGCTATTTGGTTTTTACCTTACATAAAACAAGTATTGATAGGACATTCAAATTCTTACGAATTAAAATCATATTGTAAAGATGTTCTTTTGAAAGCTGAAGAGCTAAAACTAAATCTTCCCAGATACGAACAAAACAAGCATCTATGGAATTACTAGTTTTGAATTTCAGGCTTTTGTGTCCTATATGCTTATTAGCTTTTCTTCGGAATATCTTAATGAAGGCTCGCTGAAAAAAAATTATTATCAATAAATTATTTATAGGATAAGTCTACTTAGATCCTCGCAGATCCGCAAAAGATACAGCGGATAGCCCGACCCGTCTGCATTTTTTGATAGTATGGGCATGGGAGTAAAATGCCGGCGGTGGCACGCCCATGTAATCTTCCCTTAAAACAGCTACGATTATTAATGTAGTTTTTATATTTTAGGGACAATGAAAAAAAGTAAGTTCAGCGAGTCGCAGATCATCAAAATTCTGTCACAGCAAGAGGCCGGGTTATCGGTTTCTGACATCTGCCGAGAGCACGGCATCAGCCAGGGTACGTTTTACTCATGGAAGAACAAGTATTCGGGAATGGACGTTTCCCAGCTCAAACAGATGAAGGAAATGGAAAAAGAGTTGGCACAATACAAGAAGATTGTTGCTGAGCTGACGTTGCAGAACACCGTTTTAAAGGATGTTATAGAAAAAAAGCTTTAGGGCCTGGCGAGAAGCGTGAGTTGGTGGGCTATGCCCGAGAGGAGTTTAAGATGAGTCTTCGTCAGGCCTGTATGTTATTTTGTATCAGCACTTCGGTGTACTATTACCAAGCCAAGCGCAAGGATGACAGCGAAGTGATTGACGAGTTATCAAAGCTGGCCGAGCTTCACCGCACATGGGGCTTCTGGATGATGTATCACCGGTTGCGGAAGTTGAATTTTATGTGGAACCATAAACGGGTTTACCGTATTTATACTGCTATGAGACTGAACTTGCGGAATAAACGAAAAAAGCGTTTGCCTGCACGAGTGAAAGCTCCTTTATTGTGTCCAATCGGCCCAAACATTACCTGGAGCCTTGATTTCATGCACGATACGCTAGCTAGCGGCAAGACGATCCGAACACTGAATGTAATTGACGACTTTAACCGTGAGGCACTTTCTATTACAGTGGATACCAGCCTTCCGGCCCACAGGGTGATTAAAGAATTGGAAAAGCTGGTTGAATGGAGGGGCAAACCGGAGAAAATCAGGTCTGATAACGGCCCTGAATTTATATCGGAAAAAATGAGGGAATGGTGTACTGAAAAAAATACGATTGATTGGGAATTCATCCAACCGGGTAAGCCTACCCAGAATAGTCTGATTGAACGCTTTAACCGGACTTTCCGCCAAGACGTGCTGGACAGCTATATGTTCGAACGACTTTCAGACGTCAGGAAATACGCAAACGCTTGGGCATGGATGTACAACAATGAGCGGCCACATTCCTCATTAGGTCAATTAACTCCTATGGAATTCCTGTTGAAATATGGAAAACTCTCCGAGTTTCCCACATTCCAACAGGACAACAACAACAATTCGGATTGGAATTCTTTAGTTTTGGGTGTAGCTAGCTAGGGTAAGATTACAGTTTCAGCTAACACTACCCAAAAGAACTTTCTTATTTTTAGATTTGGCTCTCTTCGGATAGCTCTATATATTTTTGATAATTCAATCTGAATATCTTTAGTAAACCATTTATCAATATTTATGAAACCCGTTGGGTGAATTGGTTTTGCTAAATAAAAGCTAATACAAAACAAAATAGATATTGGTCAAGATACTGAATTTCAGTATCTTGAAGTCGAAAAACAAACCAATATCCATGTCAAATATACGAAATAACTATTTAAAAGTATTAGAAGTGATCCACTCATTGAATGTCCATCATTATTCTGCGAACAGAGTTGGGCGAA
>JAJYRG010000104.1 GCA_021794195.1 Bacteroidota bacterium | reverse complement strand
AGCACTTCTGCTTTAAAATCATTAAGCTCCAGTTCTTCGGCTACCGCTTTTGCTGTATATTTATTATCTCCGGTCAACATAACTACATGAACACCTTTCCTCCCCAGTTCCTGAAGGGACTTTTTACTGCTTTTTTTTATTTTGTCAGCAATAACTACAAAACCTACTGCTTGACCATTTATGGCTAATATAGGGACAGTTTTCCCGGCTTGCTGTTCTTTCGTGATTTTCTCCTTTAATACGTCTGGAATATGTGCGCTCACTTCTTCCATTAGTTTCTCATTTCCGAGTGCTATATGCTTCTCTTCTATTATTCCTTTTACTCCTTTTCCCGTTATCGCTTTAAATTCACTTGTTTCTAACAGATTCACTTCTTTTTTTTCAGCATATTCCAAAGTAGCATTTGCCAAAGGGTGTTCACTTACTTTATTTAAAGAGGCGGTATATTGTATAATGTCCTCTTCGGAAAACCCTTCATGAAAACCTACTTTTTCAACAGATGGTTTCCCTTCAGTAATTGTTCCTGTCTTATCGATAATTAATACATTTATTTTATTTAGACCTTCTAATGATTCTGCATCTTTAATAAGCACACCACTTTTCGCTCCTTTTCCTACCCCCACCATCACTGACATCGGCGTAGCCAAACCCAATGCGCAAGGACAAGCAATAATGAGAACCGCAATAGCGTTAACCAGAGCATACACATTAGCAGGTGCCGGACCGAAAAACAACCAGACGAGATATGTAATGACAGAAATAATAACAACAATAGGTACAAACCAAGCAGAGATTTTATCAGCTAATTTTTGGATAGGTGCGCGGCTTCTGCCCGCTTTGTTTACCATTTCTATGATCTGCGCCAACAAAGTGTCTTGTCCTACCTTTTCGGCAAGCATTACAATGGATTGATTTCCATTGATAGTGCCGGCGCGTACTTTATCCTTCTTCCCTTTTTCTATCGGAACAGGTTCTCCCGTTATCATAGACTCGTCTATGGACGTTTCTCCTTCTTCAATAACGCCATCTACGGGAATCTTCTCTCCTGGTTTTACACGAAGTTTATCCCCCACAATTATTTTATCTATGGTGATGACTTCTTCCTGCCCGTTTGTAATACGTACGGCTTGATTAGGGGCTAACTTCAAAAGTTCCTTTACTGCAGAGTTTGTTTTATTATGCGCCCTAGCTTCTAAAACCTGTCCCATCAAAACCAATGTCAGAATCACGCTGGCAGACTCAAAATACACGTGCACACTTCCTTCATCGGTTTTAAATTGTTCTGGAAAGAAATCAGGAAATATCAATCCAAAAAAACTAAAAAGCCAAGCTATACCCGCGCCGATCCCTATAAGCGTAAACATATTCAGATTCCAGGTAGCAATAGATCTATATGCCCTTTCGAAAAACATCCAAGTGGCATAAAACACTACTGGAAGAGACAAGGCAAACTGCACCCAATTCCATGTAGATAAAGGCAACCAATCGTATAAAGGATTGTACGAAAACATATCTGACATAGCGATAATAAAGATCGGGACCGTAAACGCCAAGGCTATCCAAAACTTCTTTAACAATATTTTATATGCTTTTTCTTCTTCTGAAGCCATAGGCTCTACAGGGACTAATTCCATCCCACAAATAGGGCAGCTTCCTGGTTGATCTTCAAGAATCTCCGGATGCATGGGGCAGGTAAACTGTGTAGCTACAGCAGAAGTGTCTACTTCTTTTACCAAATCCATTCCACAAACCGGACAGTCACCCGGTTTGTCATAAGTTTTTTCTCCCTCACATTGCATAGGGCAATAATAAGTGCCCGGGCCTTTATTTCTTTCTGCAGCTAACTCTTTCTTCTGCTGATGTTCTTTCTCTGCTTTCTGATCTCCGAGCAGGCTAATCGTATAAGATCCTCCGTCTTTCTCAAATATCTCTCGAAACTTTTCTATCGAAATATGCTGATCCATCTCGATCACCGCTTCTTCTTCCTCCAGGTTTACCGTAGCTTTCTTAACTTTCGGTATATTGTTAAGCATTTCTTCCACATGGCTTCTGCAGCCGTCGCAAGTCATGCCATATATTTTATATTTATGTTTCATTAATCGTTTATATTTATGTTTATTTACATTACAAAATGTATGCTTTTTTGTTGTAAAATAAGTAAAAATACCGAAATAAACAGGAGAAAAAGGATGCTTAAGAATAACACCGATATAAAGATTATCGCTTAAAGTTTAAGATAAAAAAAATGAAACAGTTAATTTCTGTTAAAAAAACTCAAATTCTTTTGGTTATCAATGTGTAATAGCTTATAATTGTAACTATTATTTAATAAGAAAAATTAAACTAACAATCATTAATCGTTTTTTTTGTAAAAAAAAAAAACGTGCTTAATTTAAAAAAGAAACATGAAGCAGTTTATCACCGGATTGCTATTAATCATTTTTTCCTTCTCTTCTTTCGGTCAAAGTACCCCGTCCTCTGATTCCTCTTCAGATCCCGACAACTTAGCTAAAGAGTATTTCTCTCAAATAATGGGTGTCGCAGCATCTGCAACAGCAAACACAAAATTATATCAATTTGTGTACGAGTGGCTGGGCACTCCGTACCGGTTGGGGGGAAGTTCAAAAAATGGCATTGATTGCTCTAAATTTTCATTGGCTTTATATGAAAATGTATTTAACACAAAAATAGGCTTCAACAGCCGGAATCAATATTCGAAAACAACGCCTGTCAAAAAGAATGAATTGCAAGTCGGTGATTTGGTGTTTTTTAAAATTAGGAGTAGAAACATTACACATGTAGGAGTTTATTTAGGAAACGATAAGTTTGCGCATGCCTCGTCCAGCAAAGGAGTGATGATAAGTAATTTAAATGAAGCCTACTGGAAGAGGTATTATTTCAGTGGAGGAAGACCTGCGGAAGCAACACCTACCAAAATGCCAAGAATCATGACGGCAGATCTTGGAGAAGATTTTGATAACAATTTAAATTAAGCACAAAACAACATATTAAGTAATTAACTAAAAAAGCCCGAATGCTCTCATTCGGGCTTTTTTATTGACAAAGATTTCTTACATTTACTTTATCTTCTATTTCAAATATAATGGCTGAAAAAAGAACTTTAATTCTGAATCAAGAGCAAATTCGACAAAAAACAACGCGGATTGCCTATCAAATATGGGAGGATAATTTCGATGAAGATTTTATTGTGCTAGGAGCAATAGCCGAAAGAGGTTACATTTTTGCTGAAAGGCTAAAAAAGAATCTTGAGAAAATATGTCCGGATAAGGATATTGAGATTATAAAAATATTGATAGACAAAAACAATCGAAAATTAGAGGCTTCGACTGACAAAAGTATTGAAACTGCTAAAAACAAAGTTCTTATTTTGGTAGACGATGTTTTGAATAGTGGAAGAACCCTCGCTTACGGTTTAGGAGTTTTTCTCAATACGCCTCTCAAAAAGATGCGGACTGCAGTTTTAATTGATAGAAGCCATCATTTATTTCCGATATTTAGCGATTATTACGGCGTGCGCTTATCCACTGTCCTTAAAGAGCATATACACGTCTCTTTTAGAGAAAAAGGGGGCAGCGAAGAGGATGCTGCATGGCTGTATTAATCGAACAAAAAGATAAAAATTAATTCCAAAATTAAACTTTTATTAAAAAAATATATCTAACTTAGTCTAAGTATAACACTAAAATTACAGGAAAATGAAAAAAGTTTATCTGCCCTTATTGCTAAGTATGTTCTTGTTTTTGGGATCTTGCACCAAAGAGTATAACGATTATTATGACCTGGTTCCTACTATTACTATGGTATATGAACAAGTTGAAAGCGACTGGGAAGGGGTAGAAAACGATGCACACTTAACATTAAGCGTACCTGAATTAGATCAATATTACATAGACCAAGGCGTAGTCAGTGTGGCTATGAGTGTAGATAATGAAAAAACTTATCATACTATACCTGGGACAATCGATGGGGTTTCGTATTGGTATAGATACAGTAAAGGCGAAGTCACCATTCATGCACAAGATCCTATTCTCGAAGACGATATCTATGTAGAAGTGCCACAACGCGCATTCTTTAAAGTCTCTCTAACCGAAAGCGATTGGGTTGAGTAGTAGGTGCCCCGGAACCGGAACCGTTTTACTGTTTATTTTTCTAAATAGATGGGATGATGAAAACTAGAAGGATAGTTTTTCACTTCCCTATTAATTCAGTTGCATTTTGCAGAGCTGCTTTTCCTGGATCAAATCCACTTAACATTTCTGCAATTTCCTGTACCCTTTCCTCTTTTTGCAACTGAACTATACTTGTGACAGCTTTTCCAACTTGGTTTTCTTTAAATACTTTAAAGTGTGTTTTGCCCCGTGCAGCAATTTGAGGGAGGTGAGAAATGACAAGCACCTGCATGTTTTCAGACAGTTTTTCAAGTTGTTGTCCTACACTCAAAGCTACTTCCCCGGAAACCCCATTGTCAATTTCATCAAAAACAATTGTAGGCAAGGCTGATGATTGGGCCACCATAGATTTAATAACCAGCATCACTCTCGACAATTCTCCACCGCTCGCCACATTCTCTATAGGAAGCGGAGATTGTCCTTTATTAGCAGCGAATAAAAATGTGATATCATCTCTTCCGTACCGGTTTAATTCAGCAGTTTCTTCAAGCTGAATTTCGAATTGTACACTGCTCATACCTAATTTTGCCAAATTATCTTCTACATATCTTTTAACGTTCGGCAATACCTTTTTACGGCTCTTGGTTAACTCTTCTCCTAATCTCTCACATTCTTCGGTTTTCGCTTTATTTTCACTTTGGAGTTCTGCTAATTTAAGCTCTAAATCATCGTTTCTCTGTAGCTTTTCTTCTATGTCAGCTCTTATACCAATCAAGGATTCTGAAGAGTTCACTTGATGTTTTTTAAATAAGTGATATAAAGTATTTATCCGTTCGTTCACATATTCTACTCGATTTTCATCCAAATCCGTATTTTGTTGAATTCCAGACATCTCAAAAGAAATATCTTTCAATTCTATTTCGACACTGTTTATGCGTTCTAACAAGCCTCGGGCGGTGGGGATATATTCAGATAAAGTTTTCAGACAAAAGATTACCTCTCGTAAAGATTGTAAAATATTTCCTTCTCCTTCTTCCAATATATTCAATGCCTGCCCGATGTTTTGCATTATCAACCCAGCATTTTCCAACATCTGTTGTTCTTCTTCTAACTCTTTGTCCTCCCCTTTTATCAATTGAGCCTGTTCTAACTCTTCAAACAGAAACTGATAATAATCTTGTTCTGCCTTTGCTGTCGCAATTTGTTTTTGAAGTTGCTCAATTTGCTTTCTTAATCTATCTCGTTCTTTATAGGCAGTTCCAAATCTGCGAAGCAAAGGCATATTTTCCGCCACACTATCAATTACCTGCCTTTGAAAACTTTCTTGTTTTAGTTGCAAAGTAGCATGTTGGGAATGAATATCGATAAGCTTCGCTCCCAATTCTTTCAGTACGGCTAAAGTAACAGGTGTATCATTGATAAAAGCTCTAGAACGTCCTTCCGGCACTATTTCTCTTCGAATAATAGTTTCTTTCTCATAATCCAGATCTTTATCTGAAAAGAAGGGTTGCAGACCATAAGAATTTATTTGGAAATGTCCTTCAATGACACATTTTTTCGACTCATCATAAAAATACCGGTTTTCCACCCGGTTTCCCAATATAAGTCCCAGAGCACCTAAAACAATAGACTTCCCCGCCCCCGTCTCTCCTGTAATAATATTTAAATGCTGATCTAACCGAACATCTAAGGTATCAATCAATGCATAGTTTCGGATTAACAATCGATTTAACATATATTTTACCTTAAAGCTTCATATTTAGATGTATTCGCTGGATCTAAATCCACTAATTCGTTAAAAACTTTGACTCTTTCATTAGCGGGTAAACCATTAAAAACTCCGATAAACTCGTTTGATTTCGCTGCAAACAACACCTCCGAAAATATATTGCCCGGGTTACCTCTGCTAACTTCCTTTAATTTTGGAATCATTTTAACAACTTCTCTACGACCTTTAGTAAGATCTTCTGAAAAAGTATCTAAACCTTTGAAGTGGTATTCAAAAGCAAAATCCCGATAGGGCGCATATCTTCGATCGGTTAAATTATTTATCAGCCAATACCTATTCCCCATAGATTCCATCGATCTCCACCCCTCTTGCGAACTGCCTTGCGAATAGTTAACAATATTTCGGGCGACAGCAAAAGCTCCCGTTCCCCCATATTGACGAAAAGTATCTTTATCCATACCAATGATCACATGTGCATAATATCCTAATAAGGCACTTAAACTACTTAGATTCTGATTATCGCTAAAATCCAGTTGTTCGCCTTCAGTATACGCAAAGTCAAAATTCTTATCTCGATAAGCTAAAATTGGACTGTTATAGTTTGTGTTAAATACCGGACGGGATGAGAAAACTTGCGCATCTGCTTTAAACTCTTTAGAACCATCCCAAGAAGTAACGTTGATAACGAAACTACAGTTTATCCGTTCTTCAGGTTGCATGGATTCCCCCGTCCAAGAACGATTGTTCAGATAGTCTTCGATGATTTTTTGCAATAAATCGAACACTCTTTTATTTTCATTGGGTAACTGATTAGAAATCAGCTCCACGCGTGCATTTAACTCTTGAGAATTACCCGTGAGTCCGGCACATAAATAAAAACAACAAAATATTAAAGCTATCCTGAGCATTCTGCTTATTCTTTTATTCTACCAACCAAAGATAAACAATATTCCATTTCAAAAAATGATATCGCTCCATCAAATTGTTTAACAACTATAAAAACAATAGCTTTGTTTCCATGCTTGAGTTGACCGAACACTTGGAGAAATATATATGCGAAAAATCTGCTCCTATTTTAACAAAATGGATTATCGACACGAAGTGTCAATTTATAATCAGCAAGTCGCGTTTGACAAAACTCGGAGATTATCGCGCTCCTTTCCACGGACAACCCCATAGAATTACTGTAAATCATAATCTTAATAAATATGCTTTCCTACTTACTTCCATACATGAATTCGCTCATCTAAAAACCTATAATGAATATAAAAATAAAATAGCACCCCATGGACCGGAATGGAAGAAAAATTTTCAGCTCCTTATGCACCCTTTTCTTACTACCGATTTTTTTCCAAAAGACCTGTTAGTTCTTTTAAAAAAACATATGAAAAACCCTAAGGCTTCAAGTAATTCGGATGTAGAGTTGCATAGAGCTTTTAAAAAATATGATCCCCAGAAATATGGCTTTACCACTGTGGAAAAAATTGCCGAAGGAAAACACTTTGCCTTGCCTAATGGAAGAGTTTTCATGAAAAAAGAAAAGCTACGGAAAAGATTTAAATGTACAGAAATAAAAACTCAAAGAACTTATTTATTCCAACCATTAGCCGAGGTTAAAAAAATATAAAAAGAAACAGGTACAATAGCCAGGCATTTTCTTTTTTACAAAAAATCAGCTTGTTATAACTACCGGAAAATTAATATTCTAGCTATTAACCCTGTCAAAAGTTTAGATTTTAAGGCTAACAGCGAGAAAAGACTTTCTAATTAAGTATCTTTGGGATAACTTTAAGATAAATTTTTATGCTAACAGGAATGAAACATTTACACTCGACTTTAGCTGTCGTACTATTGATAGCTTTATTGCTTTCTATCATTATTGCTTTAGTCAATAGAGCAGGAAACAAACCTTATAACCGGAAAATTGCCTTAATAGGATTAATTTCGGCACATTTGCAATTGCTTATTGGGGTGATCTATTATTTTGTCATGAAATTTCCTTCCATGATTTCAGGAAACGTAATGAAAGATTCTGTATTACGGTTCAAAATCATTGAACATCCTCTTACCATGATCATCGCTATCATTCTAATTACGATAGGATATTCAAAATCAAAGAAAATAATAGATGCAAACAAGGCAAATGGCACAGTAGCCACGTATTATATCATCGCGTTAATATTCGTGTTGTTACGTTTGCCTTGGGACACTTGGTCATTGCTA
>JAJYRG010000103.1 GCA_021794195.1 Bacteroidota bacterium | reverse complement strand
TAAAAAGAGACACCTTCTGTTTCTTAACTTCTTGCATTCCTCTTTCGTAAGATAAAAACCCGTTGTGTATTCTACACAATAGACTTTTAAAAATAGATTTCAGGAAACAGCAGAGGTTTTCATCCATTTTGCAACCGCTCTAATTTCATCATAGCTAATGGAAGTTTCTAATAAACCTTTCCACTCTGACAATCTTTTATCCGGATTCTCTGAAATTACTTCCATAATTTTGTCTAGTTTATTTTGCTCAATTAGCTCCGTCACTTCAACTCCGTTCCCTAAAAAGTGAAGTAAATGATTGAAAATAGTGGTATAAACCATACCTCTTTCGCGGGCAATCTTTTCAATACTTTCCCCATTTTGAAATAACGCTAAAGATATTTCTTTTGAACTCTTTTTGTCTGTAGGGGAAAGGTACTTTTCCTCTTCACTTTTCTTTTTCTCTATCTTTTGAAATACATTTTCCCACTCTACATTTTCTTTATTCAGATTTATTGAAACTTGATTTGCTTGGACAAAAGCATTTTCTTTTTTCTCCAGCTCCCTGATTAAATTTTTCAACTCATGGATATAGCGTTTTGAATGTTTTTTTACCTCGAATTCCTTTTGATGCTGTATAAACCCTGTTTTTATCTTCTGTGCTTCCTGAATGAACCAATCTGCGGCAGCTTTTACCCGTCGGGCGATATACGTATAGTCCCTCTCATTTTTCTGCCTGAATAAACGTTGCAGATTCGTGATAAATTTATTTCCTACCCTGACTACAGGTTTTAATTCACGTTCTTGATCTGTTAAAAATAAAACAGCATCCCCTTTTGAAGAAATATTCGTCTGCATAAGATTTGCCTTCAACTCTGTGAACATCTCTACAATGTCATTCCAATTAAAAATATGCAGCAAAGTTTCCTGTAAATGTTTTTTTTGGGCATCAATAAGCTGTTTTTCCAAATACGTTGCATCGGCTTGCCGGTTCAGGTACCTCGTCACTCTCTGGTCGAGATAGATAACGTTTCTCATAATTTTAGAGGTTAACACCAGACCCTCTAAAGAGGTCAGGCGGCTCAGGGCAACATATACCTGTCCTGAAGCAAAAGAGCTACCGGCATCTACTATAGCTTTTTCAAAAGTTAATCCCTGACTTTTATGAATAGTAATGGCCCATGCCAGACGTAATGGAAACTGAGAGTAAGTCCCAATTACTTCAGAATCGATTTTTTGTTGTTTTTCATTAAACTTATATTTCGTATTTTCCCATATTTCTTTTTTCACCTTCACTTCTTCATCTCCATTTGGAAAGGCTACTATTACCGTATCTTTAGATTTTTCAATTTTTCTGACAAAACCAATTTTTCCATTAAAGTACCTTCTCTCCTCTCCCGTATCATTTTTAATAAACATCACTTGCGCCCCTTCTTTCAGGTTAAGACTCTCTTCCACGGGAAATAGACTCTCCGGAAAATCTTTTGATACGGCTGCTTTTAATTTCACTAAAGGATTTGTCAAAGCCTCTAATGCATTTTGGTTAATTTTATGAGCCAATCGATTGTGTGAGGTTAACGTAATGTAAGTGTCTGTTTCCGAGGGAGTAAAATCCGGGATATATTTTTGATTCAATACCTCCAATTGTTTTTCATTCACAGCTTGTGTACGTATAGCATTCAGGATATTGATAAAGTTTGAATCACTTTGCCTGTATATTTTCTTAAATTCAATATTTACAAGGGGATTCTCCCTAATAACCTGCGCATCAAAAAAATAGGGACTTTCGTAATAATTTTTTAATATCTGCCATTCGTTTTCTTTGACGACCGGTGGTAATTGTAATAGGTCCCCTATCATGACCAACTGCAAGCCACCAAACGGTCTTTGATCTTTTCTAACCGACTTCAGGATAGTGTCTATAGCATCCAAGGTATCTGAACGGACCATCGAAATTTCATCGATAATCAGTAATTCTAGTTTTTGCAATAGTTTTCTTCTTTGACGTGTCAGCCGCAAAGCTCCAAACAAGGTCGTCCGGTTATTAACCAATTGTCTTTCGTGATTCCAAGTGACTTGATGATTTTCTGCGTATCCTCCAAACGGTAACCAAAACAAGGAATGAAGTGTAACACCGCCTGCATTGATCGCGGCTACACCTGTTGGGGCGGCTACAGCCAGCCGTTTCGTTGTTTGGCTAACTACCTTTCTCAAAAAGGTAGTCTTGCCCGTCCCGGCCCTCCCTGTTACAAAAATACTTTGATGGGTTTGAGTAACAAATTTAAGTGCTAAATCAAAAGGCTTGTTTTCTGTAAAATCAGTGCTTGTTTCCATGATGAGATTATAGCTTCGGTATTTGATTACCTCACAAAATACTTATTATTAAAATAGATAACAAAAAACTAATTAAACCGTATTTTTGCAGGCAAATAAAATTTGTTGTAAATATAAAATTCACACATTATTTTAGGGAATAAAATATTTAAATAGTATATTCACTCACTGATTAAAACTCTAAAAAATGCGGTACGTAAATAAAAAAGAAATTTTCACTAAAGTCGAACAAGACTTACTAAACCAAGGGTTTCTTCTGGATAATATAGATAGTGAAAGACCATGGGGCGGTTTTTTTGTTATTGATGAAAACCAAGCACAAAAATTTGCTGATGAATATTTTGAAGGATTGAACACTCAAAACTTAAAAATAGCAGGAAAACTAAGTCCTAAAATATTAATTGTCGCGCCTAATAAACGGCTGTCCTGGCAATACCATCACCGCCGTGCAGAGATTTGGAGAATAGTAGAGGGCGAAGTGGGGGTAGTGACCAGCGATACTGACCAAGAGCACGAACTTAAAATTTTAAAAGTAGGCGAGACGATCCGTTTAAAACAAGGAGAAAGACATAGGCTTGTGGGTTTAGGGGGCTATGGTGTCGTTGCAGAAATATGGCAACATACAGATGCTGAAAACCCATCTGATGAAAATGATATCGTCCGTGTACAAGACGATTTCGGACGTTAAAAAGAAGTATCCTTACTTATCAAGATGTGTACATCTAACCCTAACAACTATTAATTAAAGCAAGGGGGCCAACAATCTACAGAGGGAGTCTATCCCTCTTTTCCATTTCTTTCGGCTATAATATCCTTCTAAAGTCAGTAAATCTGAATTTTGTTTATCTGTTTCAAACTGTCTATCCATTTGCATACAAAACTGCTCATCGGATATCACAGCCATAATTTCGTAATTGATGTAAAAACTACGGATATCTAAATTCACTGTGCCCACGAAGCTTAACTTATTATCCACATTAATCGTTTTGGCATGAATAACGCCTTTATTGTACAAATATACTTTCACTCCTCTCTTTAGCAGCGGTTTTAAAAAAGAAAAAGAAGCATGCCTCACTATATTGGAGTCTCCTCTTTTCGGGATAATCAATTCCACTTGTACGCCCGTAGCAGCGATAGACATCAGTGCCGTCTCCAACTCTTCATTAGGGATATAGTATGGAGTAATAAGCTGTATTTTTTCTTTCGCCTGTCCCAAGCTTATTAGAATAGACTCCATACTATACGGTGCCGGAGATGCCGGATCGCATAGAGCAAATGACACTGCTGTATATTTTTTTGTTTTAACTTTGTATAACTCCTTGATTTTGTCTTCTCTCAATGAAAAAGGAGCTCCGTCTGTTTGATTCCAGATATCCCAAAAATTTATTTGCAATAACCCTACGGCATCTCCCTCTATCCGAACCGAAGTATCGCGCCAATACAAATTGTTTTCTTCCCTATTAATATATCTATCCGAAATATTTATCCCTCCTACATAGCCTATATCCCCGTCAATAACAGCAATCTTTCTATGATCCCGGTAATTACTATCTGCTAAAGAAGCAAAGGTAACGGGTAAAAATGCTTGCCATTCAAAGTGAAAGCGTTCTTTATTCTTTGACAGGTAGCGGATCAGTTTGGGAGACCCGAAACTATCGATAATCAAACGCACTTCGACTCCTTCCTGATATTTTTCCTCCAAAATATTGAGTATTTTGGTGCCGATATTATCCAGTTCAAATATATAGTACTCTAAATGAATGGAGTGTTTGGCTCCTTTCAGTGATTCTAATAAATATTTAAACTTCTCCTCTCCATTGATGAGTAATTTCACATCATTATAAAGTGTGGGAACGGATATGCGTTCATTCCTCAAATATTGGAATACTTGTGAAAGTCCGTCAATTTCATTTTGGATTTTTAATATTTGGCTATCAATACGTTTTTCATATTTCTTTAATTCTTTTGAAATCCTCTCATACTGATCTTTCTGTGCCTTCCGTATTTTTTTCAGCTTCTTTGTGGTCTGTCCGAAAAAATAATACAAAATTAAACCTATGACAGGCAGAAAAAATATAACAAGTATCCAGGATATCGTTTTGGTAGGATTTCTATTTTCAATAAGGATAGTCACTATCACCCCTATGTACATAAATACCACAGGAATGATATACCATTTTTTAACAAAGGCTAAAATTAGATCGACTGTTTCCATATATGCAAATAAGACAGTCGATTAATTTACAAATAATTAGTAAAAATCAATAATTAAGCATTCACAAGAAACAAAATAAATTTAAAATGATAACCTTAGAAGACAATCGGACTTATAGAATGTTATCTTCATATTCGTCTTTATCTGAAGGCTGGTCGGCATAGCGCGAATATCCGTATTTTCCCGGGAATTCAATAATTTCTTTCATGGATATAAGCTTATAAACATACGAGCCTGTTTCCCTGTTTAACGACAATTGAAAATAGCTGTCAGTTTTTTGCCTACGTATCGATGATCTTAAACTTCCTCCACCTACATTATAGGCCGCAGCTACAAGCGTCCAGTCCCCAAACTCTTTATAAAGATCTTTAAGATAACGGGCCGCCGCATGTGTGGATTTCACTAAATCTCTACGCTCATCTACTGATCCGTTCACTTTCAGACCGTATAAGCGTGCGGTTGCCGGCATAAATTGCCAATATCCTCCTGCCCCTTTATGGGAGGTAATAGCCGGACTGAGCCCACTTTCTACCAAAGGGATGTAACGAAAATCTTCAGGAATATCGTATTCTTTTAAGATAGCATCTATCTGCGGTAAGAATTTCTCTGCTTTTTGGTGAAAATCATAAGTTCCGCGGTGTTTGAAGGAGGCTTTTGATAAGAAGTTTTTCAACTTCTCTTCTACCTGTGGAGTCAAAGGAATTTCTTCATCTGCGAATGTCTCTGAAGATAAAAGGTGACCGCCACGAATCCCTAATGCGTCTAATTCTTTCTTTTTTTCCTTTGCTAAAGTAATTAGCTGCTTGGTAATGGGGTTCTCACCCCCCATAGGATGTGGAACCGAGTATAGCCTCGAAAGTACCATAACTGACACTATGATACTTAGACTTATTGTTTTTTTCTTTATCATTCTTTCCCTTACTACCGTGTATTCCCCTTTAAATGAGGGAGATAACGCACAGTTTGGTTAAATGTAAGAAGCGAAGGTAAGTATTAAATTTAATTTCGCAAAAAAAAGATACTTAAGAGTTGTTAAAAAAACACGGCCCAACAGACGAACTGGAAGCCTGGTACAGTGAAGTACTATAATTTTATTTCTCATCAAAAGCAAGATAAAATTGGGATGTTTTTTACTACTTTGGAAGTTTTTTACGCATTATAATAAAAATATTACCAAATCCTTAAATTTTCAATCCCTAAACATTTAATTGTGGTTTATTTTTTTTTAAGTTTGTCTGATTACGATAAATACGAACATAACCGACAAAATAAAACAATGTACAAAACCTATTTCTCCGCTCTTTTAGGGCTAATATTATTTACTTACTCCTGTACAACTGAAAAGACCAAAAGAAATATAGATCGAGAAACCCTTCTTAAAGAAGCTCCAGTGTTGAGCCCTGAAGAATTTATGGACTTCACCTATTTAGAGGAGGGCTTTGAGCTGCAGCTCGTCGCCTCTGAACCGGAAGTTGTTGCTCCTATTGCTTTACAATTTGATCATAAAAACAGAATTTGGGCTGTAGAAATGACCGGATATATGCCTAATGTAGATGGAGAGGGCGAAGATTCAAAAAACGGTAAAATTGTTATTCTGGAAGATAAAGATAATGATGGCCATTACGAAACCCGAAAAGTGTTTTTAGATTCTTTAGCGCTGCCCCGCTCTATCGCCCTAGTCGAAGACGGTATTTTAGTGGTCGAACCGCCCAATCTATGGTATTTTGACATCGTCAATGACAAAGCTCAGAACAAAACTCTGGTAGATCCGCAATATACTCAAGGAAATAATGTGGAAGCACAGGCCAATGGCCTTTTCAGAAGTATAGATAACTGGATCTATAACGGCGGCTCGAATAAGAGGTATAAAAAAACAAAAGAGGGATGGCTTATTGAAAAAACACATCTCCGAGGACAGTGGGGAGTTACTCAAGACGACGATGGCCGGCTTTTCTACAACAATAATTCCCAAAACTTACTTGGCGATTACTTTTTACCAAGCTTAGGGAGCAATAACAAGAACCTAAGAAAAGTGAGTGGTTTTAATGAACGCATCGTTGATGATAACCGGACGTACCCGAGCCGGCCTACTCCCGGAGTAAACCGTGGATATGTTTCATCCGTTTTAGACGACAGTTTACGATTAAAAAGTTTTACTGCCGCTTGTGGACCGGTTATTTATAGAGCAGACTTATTTGGGGAAGAGTATTATCAAAATGCTTTCGTAGCTGAACCGGCAGCCCATCTGATCAAAAGAAATGTTTTAAACTTCAACGATAAAAACAAAATCGATGGCGCCCAGGCGTATGCAGAAAAAGAATTTTTGGCAAGTGATGATGAACGATTTAGACCTGTAAGCTTATATAACGGTCCGGATGGAGGGTTATACATTGCAGACATGTATCGTGGAATCATACAACACAAACTTTTCCTAACAAAATATTTAAAAGATGAGATTAAAAAACGGGATTTAGAAGAACCTTTGGGCTATGGAAGGATATATAAAGTTGTTCCCAAAGGAAATAAATCTCAAACAAAACCTATATCCGATTCTCCTCAAGATTGGGTGCAGTTGCTTAAAAATGAAAACAGCTGGATGCGCGAAACAGCACAGCAATTGTTAGTAGATAATAAACCGGGTTCTGTAATTAAAGAATTAAAACAACAATTTAACCAACCTGTTAATAAACATGAATATATTCATACGCTTTGGACACTTGTAGGAATGGAAGCTTTGTCTTCAGAAGAGATTGTGAATTATATTGTTGAAGAAGAATCAGATGCAAACCTTATACAGCTCTATACGGCTCTGGAAAAAACAGATGACAGTAAGCCGACAGACGATTTTTTTAATAAAACGATGTCCTTAGCCGAAAATCAAGACTTAGCGCCCTACATCGCTTTTAAGATGGATGTTTTTGAGGAGTTTAATTCCACATTCGCAACGAAGCTCAAGGTTCAGTTGATTAATGATTTCCCCGAGTCTTTACCTATTGCGCATGCCTTAATATCGAATGCTGCAGAAAAAGAAGATGAACTTTACAATTCATTGAAATCGGCAGGGGTTTCTCAAAAAGCCATAATATTCAAAGAGATTGAAAAGGTGCAAGAAACTATTCACAAAGCGGGGAAACCTGACAAAAAACAAGAGCTAAACAGAAAATATGGACGCGGTATAAATTTATACAAATCAACCTGCCAACCTTGTCATGGCGAAGATGGAAATGGGATTGATTTTACAGCCCCCCCTCTTAATAATTCGGAATGGGTAACCGGAGATAAAGAGAAGTTGATTTCTATCGTTTTATATGGTTTATCCGGTCCCGTTACTGTGGATGGAAAAGTGTACGACGTGCCTGAAACAACAGGTGAAATGCCCGGAGTCATCAATAATCCGGAGATGGTAGAGGCAGATTTGGCTCTGCTATTAAGCTACATCCGTAATAACTGGAATAATGAAGCGGATGATATCACTCTGGAAGACATCCATAAAGCAAAAAAGAAATGGAAAGATCGCAAAGATCCTTTTACTGAAGAAGAGCTAAACGATTATTAGCTTGTTTTCTTTCCCCACACTTGGAGGTTTCTAGGGTTTCCCGATACATAGCAAATTTTGAGGAGTAAATACTCCTCAAAAT
>JAJYRG010000102.1 GCA_021794195.1 Bacteroidota bacterium | reverse complement strand
TATAGAGTTGGAAGTTTGGTTACGGCTAACACTCCATTGCCCTTGACTACTGTATCGGATATCTCGAATGTCTTTGCTTATTTTTCTATTAATGAAAAGCAGTTGTTGGAGATGACAAGTAACTTAGAAGATGATGTACAATCCTTATTGAGTCAAATACCGGCCGTAGAATTAATCTTGTCAAACAATAGAAGGTTTTCAGAAAAAGGAAGGGTAGAGGCCACGAGTGGGTCAATTAATACTTCCACAGGTTCGGTGCGGGTCCGGGCTACCTTTCCCAATCCCCACAGTCATATCCGAAATGGCAGTAGTGGTTCGGTTGTTATTCCCCTTACTGTGGACTCTGCTATCATAGTTCCACAAAAGGCTACTTATGAGATTCAAGGATCAAGATTTGTATACCTGATCAACGAAGAGAATAAAGCCATTAGCACGCCGATCTCTGTAATGGACAACAGTGACGGACAGTTTTTTGTAGTGACTGAAGGCTTAGAAACCGGAGATCAGATCGCATTGGAAGGCTTGCCGTCTCTGCGGGATGGAATGACTGTAAAGCGGAGACCTGTGAATATAGACAGTGTATTCAACTCTCTTGGTGTTTCTCACGATACTTTAAAATAAATAGCACTTTTTAAAATATGTTTAACCGTTTTATAGATCAACCTGTATTAGCCGCAGTAATCTCTATATTAATAGTAATGTTAGGAATACTGGGTCTGGCGAATCTTCCAGTATCTCAGTATCCTGACATTGCACCGCCAACGATTGTAGTTTCTACAAATTATCAAGGAGCGAGCTCTGAAGTAGTATTGAATAGTGTGGTAGTTCCTTTAGAAGAGCAGATAAATGGAGTGGAAAATATGGCGTATATGCAATCTTCTGCTGGAAATGATGGAAGTGCACGGATTACCATTGTCTTTAAAACAGGGACAGATCCCGATATGGCTGCAGTAAATGTTCAAAATAGAGTAGCCACAGCAACGAGCCGTTTGCCCCAGGAAGTGACTCGATCTGGTATTTCTACTTTTAAAACGCAGAGCAGCAACCTGATTATTTTTGCACTTACCAGTGATAACCCTGCGTATGACGACATTTTTTTACAAAATTATGCGGAAATAAACATTATCCCGCAGATCAAGCGGGTGACAGGGGTGGGAGAAGCCCGGGCGTACGGACAAAAAGATTACGCGATGCGGATTTGGCTGAAGCCGGATATCATGGCCAGTTATGGGCTGATTCCCGCTGATATTAATGCAGTACTCGCCGAACAGAATATAGAAGCAGCTCCGGGGCAGTTTGGAGCTGAGGGAAGTCAATCTTTTCAATACGTCATAAAATACAAAGGTAGGTTAGCAGACACCAAAGAGTTTGAAAATATTATCATTCGCTCTACAGGAGATGGTCAATTTCTCCGTTTGAAAGATATAGCTGAAATAGAATTGGGTGCACGTGGGTACGGAGGCAGTACTACTACAGACGGAAAGATTTCTGCAGACTATTCCATAAGTCAAACGGCTGGCTCCAATGCTCAGCAGGTAATCAAAGAATGTATGGAAATCCTGGAAGAAGCTAAAAAAGACTTTCCTGCAGGGATAGATTATGTAACGACCGTCAATGCCAATGACTTTTTGGATGCCTCAATTAAGAAAGTAGTAACTACTTTGATAGAAGCTTTTATTCTTGTTTTTTTAATTGTTTTTATTTTCTTACAAGATTTTCGTTCCACCCTTATTCCTGCCATAGCCGTGCCTGTAGCCATTATAGGGACATTTTTCTTTTTATATATATTTGGCTTTACCATCAATCTGTTGACCTTATTTGCCTTGCTTTTAGCGATAGGGATTGTAGTAGATGACGCAATAGTAGTAGTAGAAGCGGTGTATGCAAAATTGGAACAGGGTTATACATCCTCCATGGCAGCTTCTAAAGATGCGATGAAAGAAATTACCAGTGCTATTATTTCCATTACTTTGGTGATGGCGGCTGTTTTTGTACCGGTAAGCTTTATTTCGGGTTCAGCGGGTGTTTTTTACAAGCAGTTTGGCCTGACCTTAGCTGTAGCTATCCTTCTGTCTGCTGTCAATGCTTTGACACTTTCCCCCGCTTTGTGTGCTTTATTTCTTAAACCTCATACGGAGAAAGAACAGAAGAAAAACATTCTGCAGCGCTTTTTTGTGGCTTTTAATGCTGCTTTTGTTGCCACTACTGCCAAATATAAGAAGGCAGTTTCTTTTTTAATCCGAAAAAAATGGATGGTCATATCAAGTATAGTCGCCTTCTCCGGTTTGTTTTATTATTATTCGGTAATGGCACCCAGTTCTTTCGTGCCTAATGAAGATACAGGTTCCATTTTTGCAGATGTGGCTTTGCCGATTTCTTCTTCTATTGAACGCACAGAAGAAGTTATCGCTGAAGTAGAACGGTTGGCGTTGACTATACCGGAAGTAGAAACCATACTCCGGACTCCGGGAAGAGGAATGATCAGTGGTTCGGGAACCAACTACGGTATGGTCATCGTTAAACTCAGGCCCTGGGAAGAACGAAAGAAGAAAGGCCAGGATATACAATCCATTATAGGCAAGCTGTCTGAAAAAACCAACTCTATCCGCGAAGCAAGGATTATTTTCTTTGCACCTCCTACGATCCGTGGTTTTGGAACCTCTGACGGTTTTGAGTTTCAGCTTCAGGATCGCAGTGGTCAGGAAATATCTACTTTTGCAGAAGTAGGTGAGGATCTTATAGCTGCTTTGAGTGAACGTCCCGAAATCCGGTATGCCTCTACTTCCTTTGACCCTTCTTTTCCGCAATATCAAATTGTTTTGGACTTAGAAAAAATTAAAGAGGCGGGTTTTACCGTAAATGATGTTTTAGAAACGATGCAGGGATATTATGGTGGGGTCTATGCATCCAACTTCAACCAATTTGGAAAAGAATACAGAGTCATGTATCAATCTGAAGCTCCTTATCGCGCCAATCCAGACGGTCTTTCTTATATTCAAGTCAGAAATGCTGAGGGTGTAATGGCGCCTATTACACGCTTTATAGAATTAGAAAAAGTGTATGGGCCGCAGTCTATTTCCCGTTTCAATCTTTATACATCTATGGGCATTAATGGGGCACCCAATCCGGGCTATAGTTCAGGCGATGCTATACAAGCTATCAATGAAGTGGCTGCAGAGACACTCCCTGTAGGCTTCGGATACGAGTTCTCAGGCCTAACGAAAGAAGAAATCACAGCGGGCAGCCAAACTGTATATATATTTGTTTTGGTCGTCGCATTTGTCTTTTTGTTATTGAGTGCGCAATACGGAAGTTTTATTGTGCCTTTTGCTGTGCTGTTTTCACTTCCTGTTGGATTAGCAGGAACTTATATTTTTGCAGCCCTTTTTGGGATTGAGAATAGTATTTATATCCAAATTACGATTATTATGCTGGTGGGTTTGCTGTCGAAAAATGCCATTCTAATTGTGGAGTTTGCTTTAGAAAGAAGAAGACAAGGAGAAAACCTTGTACAATCCGCGTTGAAAGGAGCACAGACTCGTTTGCGTCCTATCCTAATGACATCGTTTGCTTTTATATTTGGCCTTATTCCCCTCATGTTCGCAAGTGGGGCCGGTGCAGTTGGAAATAGAGCGGTAGGTACAGGAGCTATAGGAGGTATGTTGCTAGGCACCCTACTCGGAGTTTTTGTAGTGCCGGTATTGTTTATCATTTTCCAAAGCCTGCAGGAAAACTTTAATGCAAAAGGAAAGCCAATTCCGCAGAAAATCCAGGATATCGAATAAATAAAATGTTGAAAATGTTTCTAAACATGAGAGTTTATACTTCTTATATAATAATACTTCTTTTTTTATCGTCATGTAAGGTTACAAAAACGTATGTGAAGCCAGAAATAAATACAGATAGTTTGTTTAGGACAGACCTAATGGAGGATACGGCTTCTATAAGTCATTTAGCTTGGTCGGAGCTATACACAGATTCAGCCTTGCAGCGATTGATAGAAGAAGGATTAAACAATAATCCGGAGCTGGAGGTTGCTTATATGAATATTCAAAAGACAGAGGCATATTATAAGCAGAGTAGATCTGCTTATTTTCCGGATTTGGAATTGTTTGCGGATGTAGAGGTTAGCCATATCCCTGAAGATCAACGGACAACTGGGGGGAGTAACCGTACACTATACAGTGCAGGATTGATGTCTGCATGGGAAGCGGATGTTTGGGGTAAGCTTAAGAGCAGCAAGCGTGCTGAATGGGCCAATGTACTGGCTACTACAGAGGCGGCTAAAGCGATAAAAACCCGGTTGATAGCTACAATTGCCATTTATTATTACCAGTTATTGGCGATGGATGAGCAGTTGGAGATTACCGAAAAAACCATTGAAAATTGGAGGAATACGGTTGTAGTTATGCAGGAATTAAAAGAAGCGGCAACCGTCACTGAAGCGGCCGTAGTGCAGAGTGAAGCACAACAATATGCGGCCGAAGTTACAATCCCAGATTTAAAACAGGCAATCCGTGAAACAGAAAATGCACTCGCCATATTATTGGGGCGCTCGCCTGAAACAATTCGAAGGAGTGAAATGAAACAGCAGCAATTGCCTGACTCCTTACAAGCAGGGGTTCCTTCTCAATTATTGGCGAACCGACCGGATGTTTTTCAAGCGGAACTACAGTTTAGAAGACAGTTCGAGTTGAGTAATGTAGCGAGAACATATTTTTATCCAAGTTTGTCCATTGGGGGGACAGCAGGTTTCAGCACTCAAAAACTAAATGCTTTTTTCAATCCTGCTTCTTTTTTGGCCAATATCGGAGCAGGTCTGACACAGTCTGTATTTAATAAGCGGCTAAATAAAACCCGATTAGAAATAGCATTATTGGAAGAAGAAGAAGCATTTGTAAACTTCAAGGTTGCTCTTTTAGAGGCAGGAAAAGAAGTGTCTGACGCCTTATCGTTGTATGAAATGTCTGGGGAGAAAATAAATATCCGTCGAAAACAAGTGTCGTCTTTGGAGAAAGCCGCAGAATATACACAAGAACTTCTTGAAAACGGTTTCGCTAATTACACCGAAGTAATTACCGCAAGACAAAGCCTATTGCAAGCAGAACTGGGTAGCGTGAATGATCGGCTGGAACGCCTAATATCTGTTGTCAATCTTTATCGTGCTTTAGGCGGCGGATAGTTAAGTACAAGCCCTCTGACGAGAGAAAATAGGGTAAAAGTAAAAAAAATAAATGAGCTCTTACTTGTAAATCAATACAGAACCTCAGGTTATAAAAAATAAGGGGAGCAAGGGAAAATACACATGCTTTTTCTGAGGTGTGTTTTTTTTGGAGAAGTTATTGTATCTATTTATCTTATGCTTAGAGTACGAACTGCCCTCTCCCGTTAGAGAAGATTGATCGGAAATTCAGGAAAGCCGTTTCTCTTTTCCATACAGATAGGTAGGCGCATTGAGTGGCGGCAAATTAGATAGGATAATTTTTTTAATAAAAAAACGTAAGAAATATGAGATATAAAATAGCGGCATTAGTAGGATCACTACGCAAGGGATCATTTAATAAAAAGGCCGCCGAAAATATGATTCGGCTGGCACCGGACAATGTCGAAATGGAGATAGTAGAGATCGGACAACTTCCTTTCTACAATGAAGATCTGGAAACAGACAATCCTCCGGCAGAATGGGTTGAATTCCGCCGTAAGATTAAGACATACGATGGAGTATTCCTTTTTACACCGGAATATAACCGTTCCATTTCAGGGGTTTTAAAAAACGCATTGGATGTAGGGTCGCGTCCTTATGGAAAAAGTGTTTGGGAAGGTATGCCGACCGCGGTAGCCAGTGTTTCTACGGGTGCTATAGCGGGTGCAGTAGCCAACCATACGTTGCGCCAGTCATTGGTGTTTTTAAATATGCCTGTTATGCAGCAGCCGGAAATTTATTTTGGAAATGCGCAGGAATTATTTGATAAAAATGGTAAGGTCATAGAAGAGTCTGCAGGTTTTTTCGAACAGGTCATGAACGCTTATGTAGATTGGATACAAAAAATCAGTTAGGCTTTTTATCCGGTTTGATTTATAGCAGAACGGTTGAGACAGGCAAGGTGCCCGCTGCCCGGAGTAAGCGATCACCGTGTGTCGGAAGCCGGCTGTGACTGCAAAAAGCAAACGGGGCTTTGGAAATCTACACCCGCGCTTTAGAGGGATCCGACCTGCTCAATGAAATAGACAAATAAGTAAAATAAGAAGTTGATGATGTTTAAAAAGGTAAATTCTTTATTGTTTTTTATTTTAGTTATAGCCGTAGGGCAAGCACAAGAAAAGCCGGTTTTGGATATTATGCTGACAAATTATGAATATCCTTTTGACGTACATTTTTTAGAGTTTAAGAGTCAAGAACAAGAATTACGAATGGCATATATGGATATTCAGGCAGAAAATCCAAATGGGCAAACCATTATGTTGCTCCATGGAAAAAACTTTAATGGAGCTTATTGGAAAACGACGGTTGAAGCGTTGGCTGAAGAAGGATTTCGGGTGATTGTGCCTGATCAAATTGGTTTTGGCAAATCTACAAAGCCGGTAGGCTACCAGTTTACTTTTCAGCAATTGGCACAAAACACCAAAGCTGTTTTGGAAGTTTTGAATATTGATAAAGTACATGTTTTAGGACACTCCATGGGAGGGATGTTGGCCGCTCGATTTACACTGATGTATCCAGAGTCGGTAGAAAAACTGATTTTAGAAAACCCCATAGGTTTGGAAGATTGGAAATTGGTGGCCCCCTATGTGTCCATAGATGAGTATTACAAAGCAGAATTGGCAGTAAACTATGAAAAAGCCAAACAATATCAGTTGGAGTTTTATTATGATCATAAATGGAAGCCAGAATACAATGAATGGGTCTATTTATTGACTGGATGGACGAAGCATCCGGATTATCCTATCGTAGCCATGAATAATGCACAGACCTATGATATGATTTTTACGCAACCTGTATTGTATGAATTTAAATATATTCATGCACCTACCTTATTGATTATTGGTACCCGGGATAGAACGGCCTTGGGGAAAAACACAGTGAAAGATGAAGCTGTGCGTGATAAGATGGGCCTTTATCAAAACTTGGGTAAAAAAGCACAGAAAAGTTTTCCCCATGCGGAGTTGGTAGAGCTTGAAGATGTCGGGCATATGCCTCATATAGAAGTTTTCGACAGGTTTATTCAACCTTTGAAATCGTTTTTGAAAAATTGAATAGATTTGAAAGTTGTACAAAAATAGATTACGGAATATTAAGAGAAAATATGAAAAAAATAAAAGTTGGACAATCAGATTTAGAGGTATCTCCTTTTAATTTTGGAGGAAATGTTTTTGGTTGGACATTGGATGAGAAAACCTCTTTTGAAATATTAGATGCATTTGTAGAAGCGGGCTTTGACTTTGTAGATACAGCCGACAGTTATTCCCATTGGGCGAATAACGGTGTGGGAGGACAGTCAGAGACCATTATTGGAAAATGGATGAAAGAGAGAGGCAACCGGGATGACATCATTTTAGCGACAAAAGTAGGCAGCGGAGTAGGCACAGAAAACACCAATTCCAGCCGGGCACATATTTTGAAAACAGCAGATGAATCCCTAAAAAGATTGCAGACGGACTACATAGATTTGTATTATACACACTATGACGATGGCAAAACACCCGTGGAGGAAACACTTGCTGCCTACGATGAATTGATAAAAGCTGGGAAGGTAAGAAATATAGCTGTTTCAAATATTACACCTGAACGATTGATAGAATCCTTAAAAGTATCGGAAGAAAATAATCTTCCGAAATATCAGGCTTTGCAACCCTTGTATAATTTGGTGGAAAGAAAAGGATATGAAACTGATTTTGCCCCTATAGTCGAGGAGTATGGATTGAGCGTATTTCCTTATTATGCTTTGGCTTCAGGTTTTTTAAGCGGAAAATACCGCTCAGACGCAGATTTTGGCAAAAGTGTAAGGGGAAAAGGCCTGGCCAAGTATATGAACGAAAAAGGCATGCGGATTTTAAAAGCCTTGGAGGAGATTTCTGAAAAACATGATACTGTACCGGCTGCTGTAGCGTTGGCCTGGTTGTCTGCCCAACCTTATGTCGGAGCACCTATTGCCAGCGCGACGAGTATAACGCAATTGAAGCAAATCCTTTCCAGTACTACATTGCAATTAGACAGTATGGA
>JAJYRG010000016.1 GCA_021794195.1 Bacteroidota bacterium | reverse complement strand
TTTATACTATCTAGGCATCTAATTGAGATAATAATCGCCCCTTTGATGTAAAGCATACCCCTCATTCTGTTTTCTATTTAAAAAAACAATCCTTCCACTTTTATTAATTAAGTTGTAAGCTAACCCTCGCAAAAATCGGGAAGTGATCAGACGGTAAACGGGATTTATATCTCTTAAAAGAATATTCTTCTGGAAAATCCCCTTTCTTAATATCTCCTTTCTCCCCTTCATCACTTCTATACGTTTCAGTGAGTACCGCATAATGGCTTACCTTCACATTTTCAGTTGTAAATATATGATCTATTCTACTTTCCGTCCATAATTGGTCATCAAAAGCATTAAAAGTTCCATTCCATGCCATACGTTTATCTGCTGATTCATACGCATCGTAAATCCATTGAGAATCATGTAATACATCATACATATCTGTATGTTGATCTACGTTAAAATCTCCTGTTAGAAATGCTGTACCTTTCCCCACCATTTCTTTCATTTTCTCCAATACTAATAAACAGCTTTCTTCCCGGGCCTTTATCCCACGATGATCTAAATGCAAGTTAAAATACCAAAAAGTTTTCCCTGACTCTTTTTCCTTTAAATGTACCCAGCTACATATTCTGGGCAGTGAAGCGTCCCACCCTTTTGATGGTTTTTCGGGAGTTTCAGAAAGCCAAAAACTTCCGGAATCTAACAAAGTAAACTTATCTCTTTTAAAAAATACTGGAGCGTACTCACCTTTCTTTTTCCCATCATCTCTACCTATTCCATAAGCATCATATGCCGGTAATTCTTCAAGCATACCTTCTAATTGATGGGCTAATACTTCTTGGGCTCCAAAAACATCTACATCTTCCCAGTGAATAATAGATGAGATGACCGGCAAACGATGTTCCCAGCCATCGCCTTTATCCCGATCCCCTTGATTATCATACCGAATATTATAACTCCCTACTTTAAGTTCTAAGTTTTGTTGACCATACAAAATAAATACACCGGTCAAAAAAATGAGTAAAGTAAAAATTGATTTTAATTTGTACGTCATAAGTTTATTGTTTTTCATTACTTAATGAATAAGGCCTGGTTTCTTTTGTTATACCTCTTTCTTTATTCGGCTTAGAGATCATGTGAAATTTAATATCTGCACCTTTTATCAATTCTTGATAACGAAAGAAATTATAAGGGTATTCTTCTCCGTCTTTAGATATTTGATCAACATATACATTTTCGTTGGACTGCGCGTCGGCGGTAATATTTATTTTTTCCCCATTTTCAAGATGTAATGTGACTCTCGAAAACTGAGGAGAACCAATTATCAGCTCTCCTGATGCGGGAGCGACTGGGTAAAAACCTAAAGAAGAAAACACATACCATGCTGAAGTTTGTCCATTATCTTCATCCCCACAATATCCATCTGGTGTAGCAGAATATAGTTTATCCATGATTTTACGCACCCAATATTGCGTTTTCCATGGTTCACCTGAATATGCATATAAATAAGGCATATGCTGTATAGGTTGGTTTCCATGCGCATATTGCCCCATGTTCATCACTTGCATTTCCCGCATTTCATGTATCATACTCCGACTTTTCATACCCTTATAACTTGGTATTACAAAAACTGAATCCAACATTTGATTAAAAACCTGTTCTCCTCCCATTAGGTTTATCAGCCCTTGTGGATCATGAAATACACAAAAGCTCCAATGCCATGCATTTCCTTCCGTGTAATCTCTTGACCATGCTGTAGCATCAAAGTCTTTAATGAAAGATCCGTCTTTTTTCTTCGGGCGCATTAAGTTGGACGAAGGATCAAACAAGTTTTTATAATTATAAGCTCTTTCTTTATACACTTGTACATCATCTTCCGCTATACCCAAGCTTTTACCAAATTGATAAATACACCAGTCAGCGTATGCATATTCTAAAGTACGGGCTACATTTTGTTGTACCCCTTCACCAGTGGGTATATAACCAAGTTCATTATATAGTTCATAACCAAATCTACCTGTAGAAGTATTATCAGGATGGACATTATTTGCTCCGTGCTCTACTGCTTCCCATAATGTAGAGGCATCATATCCCTTCCTTCCAGAAATAAAAGCGTCTGCGACTACAGATGCAGAGTTATTTCCGATCATCGAAGCCCGATGCCCAGGGCTGGCCCATTCGGGTAAAAACCCACTCTCTAAATATGCATTTACCAACCCTTCCTGCATCTGATCGTTCATAGAAGGGTAAACCAAATTCAGTAATGGAAAAAGACTTCTAAATGTGTCCCAGAATCCGGTATCTGTAAACATAGCTCCTGGTAAGACTTTACCATTATACGGACTATAATGGACCTTTTCTCCATTCGCATTTATCTCTGAAAAATCTCTTGGAAAAAGTACAGATCGGTACAAGCTCGAATAAAATGTTCGAACCTTATCTATATCGTCATCCACGACTTCAATTTTCCCTAATACTTCATTCCAAGTGTCCCGGCCCTGCTCTACAATTTCTTGAAAAGTCAAATCCTCCACTTCCCGTAGGTTTATTTCAGCTTGTTCAAAACTGATAAACGAAGAGGAGACTTTAGCATGTACTTCTTCATCACGATGAGTACGGAACCCTATAATCATTCCCGCATGATCATCTTCTACTTCTAATCCATCCGATAACTCCTGATTTGCGACAGCCTGATAATTTTCAATGGGTTTATCAAATTCAATTACAAAATAATTTTTAAAGTTATCGGGTACTCCTCCTCTATTTTTTGTCGTATAACCAATAATTTTATTTTCTTCGGGAATCATTTTTACATACGATCCTTCATCAAAAGCATCGATTATAACATACGCGCTATCCGTTTCCGGAAAAGTAAATTTGAAAAGAGCTGACCTTGAAGTTGGCGTAAGTTCGGTGGTAATATCATAATCCGCAAGGTATACACTGTAATAATAAGGTGTGGCTTCTTCTGCTTTATGAGAAAACCAACTCGCTCTTTCTTCAATGTCAAATTTGGGTGTGCCTATGACAGGCATTATCGCAAATTGCCCGTAATCGTTATTCCATGGACTTGGTTGATGCGTTTGGCGAAAGCTATTTATTTTATCAGCAGTATATGTATAAATCCAACCATCACCCATCTTACCCGTTTGAGGCGTCCAAAAATTCATACCCCATGGCACGGCTACTACAGGATAGGTATTACCATGTGAAAGTTCTCGTTTAGAATATGTCCCCATCAATGTATTAACATAATCTACAGGTTCACGAGGCTGGGCGATTGAAGTATTCGACATTAAAAATAGCTGGCCTACAAACAGCAACAGTAAATAAAACCCTCTTTTATTGTTTAGTATTTCTTCAATTAGTTTAATTTTAGTCATATTTTTCTTCATTCAGAACCTCTTTAATTATCAATGTTATGGCGCTGTTTTATTACTTCAAAAACATTCATGCTACCTGAAATAACTGTTTTCTTAAATACAATGTAAATTATCATTTATAATTTTTCATTGAAATTATTTCACTTTTCAGCCTATAAGGTTGTTTCATCGGTGTTTATTCTTAAAAAAACATAGCCTCTTTAGAAATTGAGGCTATGTTTTAATGTTATGCTTTCTATATAAAGATTATCTCCAAAGGAAGAATAAAATTTTCTATTCTACTTTTAGAAGTTACTTTAAAGAATTGATCCATGCAGCTATTTTTAATGCTTCATTTTTAGGAACATGAGCCATCGGCGGCATTATAGTAGCATAATCCGGCCAATTTTCCGGATCGGGATTATAAATAAGATCTACGATTTTCTCATTTGAATAATTTCTCTTCGCAACATCTTTATAAGCCGGCCCCACTTGCCGCTTTTCTATCGCATGGCAAGAAGTACAAGTATGTTTTGCTAATAAGCCTTCTACTTCTTCATAAGTAGGGGCTTTATTTGCCGAAGCTGCACTAGCAGACGAATCTTTCTCTTTAGGGGTTTCCTTGGGCTTACTGGCTGTAGTTGATTTTTGTTGCTCTTTTTTACTTTCACTTTCAACGTCAGCTTTCGGTTCTTCTTTTTTAATTGGCGGTATAGAAGAATCATACGTAATCAATTCCGCATGATCTAATGTAGGCCCTTGAGGAATATTGTGTAAAGTATAATAGGATGTCGGATGAATCAATGAATAGTACGATTCTTTGGAACGAAGCCCTTCCAAATGTAAAGTATGGATATAATGTTCACGTAAGTTATCCGCTACAATGCGGACTTTCATACCATCCTCAGACACTTTCACGCCCTTTATTTCTATTTCTTCGGTATCAACTGGAGGGCTGCCGTACACAGAATTATATTTATATGTATAAGATTCCAAACTATATGAGGCCAGGTCTTCAGCAGATTTAGGGTCTACGGGCAAGGTAAACTCCACTTCAAAGCCATCAGGCATGGCTCTTACTGCCTTCATTTCAAAAGGAGTGTTGTCACCACCTACATAGATCAAACGCTGGAGCCCTTCATTAGCATCTCCTGCAGATCCCCATCCTCTATTTGTTTCACCAACAAATAAAGAACCATCTTTCGCCCATGCCATACGTAATACTCCTGACCTAAACCCACTTCTAAAAGCAAAAGAAGCTCCTTGATATTCACCGTTCACCTTTTCCATAAAAACTCTGGAAATCATACTCATTCCCTGATCTCCAACTAATACTTGTCCTTCAAAAGGACCAAAACTTCCTTTTGGGATAACAACAGGCTCTGCTGAAGATATCCCAAGAATTCCATGTGGCAACCAAACAGCGGGGAGTTGAAGCTCGGGTATCACTTTTTTTGCATCCGCCATGGTTTTAAAATCTTCATGAATTATATTCTCCGGTTTTATAGCTTTTCCGTTCTCATCCCGTATTCTTCTCTCATCAATAAAATCAAAAAGTGCCGACTGCTCTACTTTCAAAGGTGAGTCAGGCAAATCCGTCCATACCAAACCTGCCGGGTGACCCATAAAAGACCCTTTTGGAATCTCCCACAATCCTCCTGAGCCAATCCAGTCCCCCTGATTTTCGGTATAGAAAAACTCACCATCCAACATACCGATTCCAGCTGGTGATCGCATTCCCGTTGCCCATGGCACCATACGTCCATCTTCGTAAATCTGCATAGCCCAACCTCTCCAGGGAACCCGGCTTTCTCCTCTCCACCATTCTTCATCACCAAAAGCCACATTAGCTGTCACAAAAAAGGATCCATCCGGTGCAATCTTAGGACCAAAGCTGTATTCATGGTAATGTCCAGATAGAGGCCAAGAATAAACCGTTTCATACACATCTGCGACTCCGTCTAAATCTGTATCTACCAGTTTTGTCAGTTCTCCTCTTTGGGCTACATAAAATGCGCCATCTTTATAAGCCAAGCCCAATGCTTCATGCAAACCTGAAGCAAATTTTTTAAAATACGGTCGTGAGCTAGTGGGGTTTTCTACTATGTAAACATCCCCTCTCCTTGTTGAAACTCCCAGATTTCCATTAGGCAAAGTGACTAACCCTCCCACTTCGAGCAAGGCTGTTTCCGGAGCTGGAAGTTTAACAATTTTATAAAAATCCTCTTCTTTGGGCGTTTCCTGTGCAGAAACATCAAGGGGAGAAAAACTAACTGCTATAAACAGTATGATATAAAAAACTCTTAATACTTTCATTACCTAAAATAAATTACAAAATAACTGAATAACCTAGGCTCTCTTTCAGTGAAACCAACAACTGTTTTTTTCCATTCTTTTCTCTGATAAAAGGCTTGACAGACTTTACATCATCAATTGTAAGATAATAAGACTGGTCACCAATAATATATTCTCCTTTCGCTTGCTCTTCAATAAACTCATCCTCGGCAAGAAGAACATACAACTGCTCACTTGAACCTTCGGTACGGATAACCCTATGTAATTTAGCACCATTGTCTACCACCTCACTCCGATCAGATATCTTATTCCCATATTGATGGTATATAAATGTGGGAATATTATTTGTATCCACTGTATACCCCTTTGATATAAATTCAGACTGCGCAGTATCGACCGGCCAATCCGCTTGTTCATCTACCAAAGAAGCTATTTGAAGACGTTGGTCAGATAATTTCTGTACAACTCCCAACGGTCTTGATGTCCCATTGCCACGGCCATCCCACATAGGTGTTGCATCTAAAAAGCCTCCCCGCCATACTTGCAAAACTACACCATGATCAAGATCATAAGTATAATGAAGTCCTTCTTTTCCTGCAACTGAAACGGCATGCGTTACCCTAACTCCATCTCCTATATCCATAAAACTTCTGAGAATTGGAGTAGCAGAACCTTCTACCCATATGGGATCAGAGATAAAATTCGAGTCTGATTTTTTATTAATTTCTGGATTCTCAGTCACTACAATATCTTTAAATGCCACGGGGCCATGATCCCCTTGAATCCGAAGCGGAGCTAATGGGACCTCCTCTGTGCTAACAGCTCCCGGAGTGGGGGCAGGTAATTCCACATCCTCCTGTACTGTTACACCATTGAGCTCGACTTTTCGTATCTTGGCATTTTCTATCTTCTTGCCAGCCTGATCAAATTTCGGGGCTTGAAAAGATATTTTTAGTTTCTGCCATAGGCCTGGGGCTTTGCTCACACTAAACCGGGGTGGGGCTAAATTATATATCCCTCCATTACTGGCTGAGGTCGCATTTTGAGAAAACCAAGTATCTTCAAGCTGCACTTCATACCGTCCTTGCAAGTAAATCCCTGAATTGCCTTCTTTAGGCATCAGAAAATTAAGTTCTAATTCTATGTCCCCAAATTCTTTTTTTGTAAATAAATCTTCACCTTTTGCTTTTCTTGTGGGCAGATTCAAAAGTATTCCCGCACCATCTTTAGTAATGAAGCGCTCCGGTTTTTTTAAATTGACAGATACATCCCCTACCATTGTCCAACTTTTAGATGCAGATTGAAAATGGCTCAAATCCGACAATGTATATTCCAACGGTGGATAAGCGTAAGCGGTCAGGAAAAAAAGCGACCAAGACATAAAAGTTATGAGATTAACTCTCAACACAAATTTCCTCATAAATGTATTTTTAAATATTTTTGTTAATAATTAGTATGCTAAAACCTTTTAATACTCAGGCAGCCGTTCAATCAAACAGAACAGATGCTTTTGATGCTACTTTCTTTTTATTACATTGTTTTTTATTAAGAGCCTTAAAAGAGAAAAAGTAAGGTATTGTTTAATCCCCTTTTGTCATTTTCCATACCTTATTAAGTAAGGCATGGCCGGCAAAATAAACTAAAAGCACCTCACTTTTCCTCTTTCTATTCTTATTGATATCCGGGATTTTGTTCTAAATTTGGATTAATATCTATTTGCTGTCTTGGGATTGCATACACTTCTTTATTCGGATCATCCGTAGATTCATGATCCCACCAGCTCCCTTTTATGTATTCTCCAAAACGAATTAAGTCAGTTCTTCTTTTACCTTCAAAAATAAACTCTCTTCCTCTCTCTTTCAACAGTTCGTCTAATGTTAAGGTTGATGTATTATATTTTTCATGAGACCAATCAGAAGAAGAGAATGCTCTTTTACGGGATTCATTGATGAGATCGACAGCTTCAGAAGTTGCACTTCCATTATTTTTACGCATTAAAGCTTCTGCTTTATTAAAATAGATTTCTGTCAAACGGTAAATGATATAATCGTTTTCCTGATAATTATCATCATCTAGCGTCCCACTTTTATATTTATGAAACCGTGCACCTGAATTTTCTTCACCTTCAGCCATAGAGCCTTCGCTTGTCAGATCCCCTTCACTTTCTCTACGAATCGAATTCACAAATTCTAAGGGTTTTTTATTCCATTCTTCTGTACCTAATACGGGTTCATCAGTTCCATATTCATATTGGGGGCCAAACAAAAACCATTCTTCTTTTCGCAAATCGTTTTCCTGATAAGCATCAAATGCAGTGGGGATCACAACGAATGCATTCCATCCTCCATATCCTACTTTCAAAGCATCTTTCATATAATCATAGCCCATAAAAAAACCTCCCCAATCGAACGTAAATCCGGCTTTTCTACTAAACTGGAATTGGAATAAGGATTCCGGATTCGCTGAATTCGTGTTGCTGAATAAAGAGTTGAGATCCGGAGATAATTTTGGAGCCCCTCCTATTCCTCCCGCTTCACCTGAAATAATCTTATCACAGGCCTCAATACATTCATCCCACATGGGTTCTCCTGTCCATTTTTCCGCATTTAAATACAATTCCGCAAGCATAGCATACCCGGCAGCCATATTTACCTCTCCGATGTTTTCAGCAGCTGTAAGAGGAAGTTGATCTACATTCTCTTCTAATTCATTTTTCACGAATTCAAACACTTCTTTTCGTGATCTCGTTTCCGGATTTCGAGGTTCCCCTACTTCTGTTACAATAGGCACATTCCCCCATAAATCCATAATTTTTAAATAATGAAAACCTCTTAAAACTTTAGATTGTGCAATCATTGACGTTAACTCTTCTTCGCTAAGATCGATCTCCTCAATGTTTATTTCATCAAGATCCGACAATAATGAATTAATAAACCCTACTCCTCCCCACATCAAATCCCAGGCATCCCGCATTCTCCCTTCGTTTGCTGTCCATGTATGGTAGTGCTGTCTGAAATGATCCCCACCATCGTACCCATGCTTACCCTTCTGTGGCCAAGCTAATTGGTCTGAACTTAATTCTGAATGATAATAGTACCCGTTTTGTCCTGTAGGAGCCAACCAAGCTTGCATATGCGTGAAAGGACGCAATACTGCTTGCCGCACTTCTAATTTACTGTTGTAAAAATTATCCTTATTCAGAGAACTATATAGGTTTTCTTCTAAATCTGTACATCCAACTGTCAATAACGTTATAAAACTCAGTATTAAAATTTTATAATATTTCTTTGTATTATTCATCCTCTTATGATTTTAAAATCCAATATTTAAGCCAATAGACCAAGATCTTGTCCTGGGATAAAATCCTCTCCAATCAATGCCGGCATCAAAACCTGTATCCTTAATTTCCGGATCCAATCCGCTATAGCCTGTTATGGTGGCAATATTTCTTCCTGTCAAATACACATATAGATTCCGTATATATTCTGTCTTTATATCAAAATTATACCCTAAGGTGATATTGTCCAGTTTTACAAAGCTTCCATTTTCTATATAATAATCTGAATATTGTGGATCATCATTCAGTTCTCCATGTGTTGTAAACGCATCTATTAAGACGTTATTTGGCAACCATTTTTTATTACCAAAATACATTTGGGATGTATTTAAGATATCAAACTTAAATTTACCTCTAAAAAACAAAGTCAAATCAAAGCCTTTATAAGAAAAGCGGTTCCCAAGAGAGGCCTGATACTTTGGCACTCCATTTCCAATATATGTAAGGTCGTCATCGTTCATCTCGCCAGCAGTCGCTGTACTGCCATCTGCCTTGTAAAACAACCACTTGCCTTCATCCGTAAATCCAGCAAAGCGTTTTCCATAAAAAGCACCCAACTCTCCTCCTTCTTCTAACCGAATAGCCTCTCCTAAGTTGCCTGGCGAAGGCAACCCTCCAAATGTCAAGTAATCACTCTTAAAAGAATCGTCAGATAGTTTTGTCAGTTTGTACCTCTGGTAATTGCCCGTAAAGTCAACTGACCAGTTAAAATCTTCTTTTTCTAAAGCTACGGCTGTAACTTGAAGTTCTACACCTTTATTACTTATCGAACCTACATTCGTAAATAAACCTCCCGATAAATAAGCCGGCATTTGTGCCGAATAGTTATAAAGAAGATCTTTTGTGTGACGGTTATAAAAATCTAATGAACCGGACACTCTATTATCCCATAATCCGAAATCGATACCCGCATTCCATTCCTCCTTCTGCTCCCATCGTAAATTGGGGTTAGGATTTTGATTAGGTCCGTACGTCTGATAATACACTCCGTTCTGAGGATATACCCCTCCAGTACCTAAGGTGATTAAAGACCGGTAGTTATCGATATCCTGATTTCCCGTGACTCCAAACCCTAAACGGAATTTTAAGTTGTTTATCACATCTCTATTTTCGAAAAAATCTTCTTCGGTTATTGTCCACCCTGCCGACAATGCTGGAAAATTACCCCATTTATTATTTGCGCCAAACTTCGAAGAACCTTCTCTTCTGAGGATGGCTGTTACGAAATATTTATCGGCATAATTATAATTGACCCTACCAAAAAAAGCAATCAATGTATTGTCTTCTTTAAAGGAACCCATGCCGGGTCTGGGTAGTTTATCATTCGTCAACGCTGTACCTGCTCCCAAATTCCAATCCAAAAAACCATCTGTCGTAAACCCGTTATTATTCATATCAAAGCTCTCGAAGGTGTGGTATTGGTAACTGTATCCCAATAAAGCTGTAATAGTGTGGTTGCCGGAAAAATTAGCATGATAGTCAAGAGTCGCTTCAAAAGTTTTAGACCAGTCTAACTCATTGCCTTTCGCAGCATAAGCCATTCCCTGATAATCTGAACTGGGCCGTTGATCCCAATCTCCTGTAGAGCGATAAAGTCTATCGTTAAGGTTATCCCGCACATATGACCCAAATGCCGTAAAACTCAAAGGATCAATTATTTGAAATTTCAACCGCGCATCTCCGGAAAATGTTTGCTGGCTACGTTCATCAATCCTATTGGCAAATCTGCTTAAAGGGTTATAATTATTAAATGCTTGAGTTTCATAAAAACTGCCATCTGGATTTATTAAAGGAGCGGTCGGATTTCGCTGCACGGCTTGCTCAAAATCAGGTACGTTTTCATTATCATCTGAATCCTCTGATTTACCTCCCAGTAAATTGGCTTTATTAAAATTAGCTGCAACATTCACATCAAATGTCAACCTTTCCTTGAGCCCTGTCTGAGAGAAACTCAATCGGCCTCCAAACTGTTCCCTACCGTTTTCTTTAGCCACACCGTTGGCATCTTCATAGTTAAGGGAAATTCGATAATTAGAATATTCTCCTCCCCCTTTTGCACTAAAGTTATGGTAATTGGAGAAATTTCCTCCATCGATCAATTCATCATACAAGTCGGTAGAAGCTCCGAAGTCTTCACTGCTGGATATTTCTCCTTTATCAATATAATCTCTAAACTGAGCAGCAGAAAGCATATTGGGCTTTTTAGCCACAAATTCTTTCTGTCCGTAACCAAAGTATTCGAACTGAGGCTCAGTATTTTTGTTTCCTTTCTTGGTAGTAATTAAAATCACCCCATTATTCCCCCTCGTACCATATATTGCAGCAGCTGAACCATCTTTTAAAACATCAATTGATTCTATATCCCCCTGCTTTACCAAATCCAGATTACCGCCCGGAATACCATCAATTACGACTAGAGGAGAGGTCGCACCACTCAATGAGCTCATCCCGCGTAATTGGATACTCGTGCCTGAATTCGGGTTGCTCCCATGTTGTCTCGTTACATTTAAACCCGCTACTTTACCTTGTACCAAATCCAATGGATTTCTCATCCCTCCCTTATTAAAATCCTCTTCTTTAACAGACGCTACAGCAGAAGTCACCTCTTTTCTCTTCATAGTACCGTATCCTACGACTACAACTTCATCTAAAGCTTCTTCCGCATTTGTAATAAATATAATATTGTCTGCTGCTGCGTCCACCTCGTATTCTTCGGTCTGGTAGCCTATCACAGTTACCTCTAAAACATCTCCGACAGAAGCTTCAATACTAAACTCTCCATCATCATTTGTCTGATCGGCTACGTCTTTTCCCTTCACTTTAACAGTTGCTCCTGCAACAGGTTGGTTAGAATTGATGTCCAACACTTGACCTGTAACATTTTGTTGCTGGACTACTGTGCTCTCTATTAAATTTTCTTTATAGAAATCAGAAGACGCACTCGCCATCGGAGCAAGTGTTGCTAAAAATAAAGAAGTACATACATACTTAGGCCAATACGAGGACCTCTTGCGTAAAAATAAAGTTTGCATATGTGTTTGGTTTACAGAATCCCATGACTAAAACGTTTTACTTAAAAACGGAAAACTCTCTATCTTTTTGTGTTTGTGAATGCCAAACTTAAGTTTTATTTAAAAAAAAATCAAATAATTTCTCTTTTTCAATTAGAAATTGACTTCAACAAGATTTGTAGTGACAACAGAAAATAATTTCCGAAAGTTGTATGAAGAATACTTGTTAGAACTCCTTATACTTTTTAAACAGCACCTTTTTTTATCTCCAATCAGCAGTTTTCATTGAAAATAAGCGTTAAGCACGTCCTATTATGATCGCATCAGAAAATTGTATCATTTATACTTCATCTCCGATCGATACCCTATCTATTGAGATAGATTTTTTTTAACCTGTCCTTATGTTTATGTAACAACACAGCCTCACTAAATCTTCCGAATGAATATTCCAGAGGATATGATAGCTTCGTGTGGAACACACATGCTGTATGTATTCTAAGGCAGAAGCCCGATGAACCTTAATAAAAAAGCTTACCTCTTCCTTCGAAACCTTCTTTTTCTAAACTATCATGTTATCACCCTTACCCTTCAAGGTGTTTTAAAGCTGAGTCATTATACACAGCAGATTGTGAAGTATAAAAGTTAAGGATTAAGGTTTTAAAGAAAGTGTCTTTAGATGATATTTCTCCATTAACATTATCGCTATTAAAAAAACATTTGTCTTATGGTATTCTATAGAGTAGGGGTAAACTTTATACTATCCACTATTAATTCTTGTTCTTTCAAATTCACCGGCATCTGACCTTTAAATAACCATAGGTTCAATTTTAGCTTTTCGTTCTTTTCTGGGGGTATATCTCCTCCTGTATAAACCTATTGGTGCAATAGAATTTTAATAGCCCTACTTTTATTCTGAAAGTGCAACCATTTAAAAGCTCACCTTCGCAAAAATCGGAAAATGGTCGGACGGCAGTCTGGCTATGTATCCTTTGAATGACAATTCTTCCGGAAAATCCCCTTCTTTAACATCTTCTGCATCGTTTACCTTGCTTCTATATGTATCTGTACGAACTGCATAATTCGAGACTGAAACATTTTTCGTTACAAAAATATGATCTATTCGACTATCTGTCCATAATTGATCATTAAAAGCATTGAATGTCCCATTGATAGCCATGCGATCACCAGCTTCTTCATAAGAATCGATAATATATCCGGATTCCTGCAGTATATCATAAATTTTATTTTTTTGATCTACATTGAAGTCTCCTGTTAAGAATGCTGTGCCATCTCCTACAATTTCTTTCATTTTCTCCAGTACTAAATGGCTACTTTCCTCTCTTGCTATTTTACCTACATGATCCATATGTAAATTAAAGAACCAAAATTCCTTTTCCGTCTCTTTATCTTTCAGCTTTACCCAACTTGTAATTCTAGGCAAAGCAGCATCCCACCCCTTAGATGGTTTTTCAGGGTTTTCCGACAACCAGAAACTACCCGACTCTAATAGATCGAACTTGTCTTTCTTATAAAAAATAGGAGCAAACTCTCCTTTATCCTTTCCGTCATCCCTTCCTATACCATAATCCCTATATCCTTTTAATTCTTTCCTCATGTCTTCTAATTGGCCGGCTAGCACTTCTTGCGCCCCAAAAACATCTGCATCTTCCCAACGTAATATAGAGCCTATAACCGGAAGTCTGTCTTCCCAACTGTTTCCGGCTTTGCGATCACCTTCATTATTATAGCGTATATTATAACTACCAATTTTTAGAGATAATTTTTGCTGGGCAAATAAAGGCGAGAAAAATATTGACAAACTAAGAATACTCATCAATAATTTCAAAGAAGTGTTTTTCATGATTATATATTATTTTGTTATTGAAATAATTAATTCTTTTGATAACAGAGGGAGGCAGTAAATGCTAAGGTATATAAAACAAAAAAGAATAACTAAATTAAAACAAGAAAATCATTTGTTATCTCAACAGGTTACCATTCTCATTTTCTTATAGGAAATGTTTTAACTCTTCGTATAATCTCGCAGTGGGAAGTCCTACGACATTTTCATACGAACCTTCTATTTTAGTAATACCTATACTGCCTACCCACTCCTGAATCCCATAACCTCCTGCTTTATCAAAAGGCCGAAAAGTATCGATGTAGTAAATCATCTCTTCTTCTGACAAATCCGAAAAATAAACTTTTGTCCTCTCATGAAAAACACACTCTTTTTCTTGATAACTTAAAGCAACAGCCGTATATACTTCGTGCATAGCATCGGAAAGGGTAAGAAGCATATTCCATGCTTCATGCCTATCTTGAGGCTTTCCCAATACTTGATTTTCAGCCCAGACTATCGTGTCCGCAGTTATAATCAAGTGCTTATTTGCATCGATTTCTTTTTTCGCTGCGCAGAGTTTATTAAAAGCTATCTCTTCCGCAATCTGGCCCGGGTACCGACTCGTAAATTCCTCTTTAGTCTTTACTTTATGCACGAAAAAATCAATACCCATACTTTTCAAAAGCTCTAACCTCCGAGGTGATTGAGAAACCAACACTATATCTTTCTCATTTATTTTATTTACAAACATTTACGTGCTTTTTATTTTTTGGTCTTCTGCCCATCTGCCTTGTAATTTCAATATTTTTTCGAGAAGATCCCTTATCATTCCTTCTCCTCCTTTGTATGGAGATACAAAATCACTTATTTGTTTTATCTCTTCTACGGCATCTGCCGGGCAGGCGCTTAAACCCACCCATTGCATAGCATGCATATCCGGGATATCATCTCCTACAAAAAGTATTTTCCCATTCGGAGTATTGTAATCGGCTGCCAACTTCTGCAATAATGAAAGCTTATCAGATATACCTAAATGAACCTCTGAAATACCCAATCCTTCCATGCGGATTCTTACACCTTCGGACGTGCCTCCACTTATTACCCATAATTGAAGTCCTTTTTTAACAGCTAATTTAATGGCATACCCGTCTTTTACATTAAAAGATCGAAGAAACTCTCCAGATTCAGTAACCAATAAACGTCCATCCGTTAACACGCCGTCTACATCTAAAACCAAACAAGAGATATTTTTAAATTTACTAAGAATCATATATTCACTTTTATTTAAATAGGATGTTTGTTCGTATTCTTCCTTCAATACGATATTATTGCAAACTATTTAATACTGCTTTTACTTTTTCAGTATTTGAAAATGACCTTCAAATGCAAGGATTATCTACACTTTATTTTGTTAGCAGCTCTATGTAACATATTTTTTATCGTATAAAATTTGATTTCGATAAGTTTTATTACATATTTGCAAGGCAAACCCGAAAGGGTGAGCAATTCTTTTCATAATTTAGGTTTATAATTGGTTAGTAACAAACCCTGACGCCCATCGTCAGGGTTTTGTTTTTGTCTACCGATTAAGGGAGACACAGTTTTAACTCCATTTAATACCGCAATCACCTGGAAAATTCTCGACGAATTAAAGCTTTTAGTAAATATTTTACAACTATGGTATCGGAAAGCATCTTGTGAACATACTCACAAAACAATTTTTTTATTAAAGAACTATTTTTTTTCTTTCTTATCCGTTCCTGAAATTGAATTTCTCATTTCAGTATCTGCTTGTAGGTTTGACATACGGTAATAGTCCATTACGCCTAAATTTCCATTTTTAAATGCTTCAGCCATAGCAAGAGGAACTTGTGACTCTGCTTCTATCACTTTTGCTTTTGCTTCTTGTGTTTTTGCACGCATTTCTTGCTCAGATGCTACTGCCATAGCTCTTCGTTCTTCAGCTCTTGCATTAGCTACTTTTAGATCCGCATCAGCTTGATCGGTTTGCAATTTTGCTCCTACGTTTTCGCCGATGTCAATATCTGCAATATCGATAGACAGTATCTCAAAAGCCGTCCCCGAATCCAATCCTTTAGCTAAAACCGTTTTGGAAATCGTATCGGGATTTTCCAATACTTCTTTGTGGTTACTAGCGGATCCAATAGTAGTTACAATTCCTTCTCCGACCCGAGCTAAAATAGTATCTTCACCTGCTCCTCCTACTAGCTGATTAATATTTGCCCGAACCGTTACCCTCGCTTTAGCAATCAGTTGAATCCCGTCTTTGGCTACGGCAGCAACTGGCGGAGTATTAATCACCTGCGGATTTACTGATAACTGTACAGCATCGAACACATCTCTGCCCGCTAAGTCTATAGCTGTAGCCAGTTTGAAATCCAAAGAAATATTCGCTTTATCAGCAGAAATCAAAGCTTTAATAACACGATTGACATTCCCACCTGCCAAATAATGAGTCTCCAGCTCATTTGAAGTGATACGCAATCCTGCTTTCGTTGCTGTGATCATTGCATTTGTGATTAACGAAGGGGGCACTTTTCTCAGACGCATTAATACAAGATTTAATAAACCAATCCGTACGTTCGATAGCTGAGCTGTAAACCATAGGTTTAAAGGAAGGATATAGAGAAAAAGAAATAAAGCGATAACGCTTCCTACTATTATTAAAACTAAAGTAATACCTGGCTCCATATATAGTTAATTTAAATATTTAATGCTCAAATAATGTTTTACAACCCGCTTAAACTGACATTCCTTATAAACAATTACTGAGCGTGTTAAGAAAAAAGGCAACAGTTTGTTTTCTATTGCCTCATCTGCTAAAGAGTAAATTTAGGTGTCAATTTTTGCGTACCTGGCATTCTTCTCTATAAAATCTCTCCTTGGAGCAACTTCATCTCCCATAAGCATTGAAAATATCCTATCACATTCTGCCGCATTTTCAATAGTCACTTGTCTGAGCGTACGTGTTTCGGGGTTCATTGTGGTTTCCCAAAGCTGCTCTGCATTCATCTCTCCTAAACCTTTGTAACGTTGTACTCCTACACTATCCTCTTTTCCACTTCCTTTTAAGCGTTGTATGGCTGCCAAACGCTGATCTTCATTCCATGCATATTCATGCTCCTTACCTTTCTTAACAAGGTATAATGGAGGAGTAGCAATATAAACATACCCTTTCTCTATCAAAGCTTTCATATATCGGAAGTAGAATGTCAAAATTAAAGTAGTAATATGCGCACCATCTACATCCGCGTCCGTCATTATAATAATACGATGATACCTTAGTTTTTCAAGATTTAATTCTTTTGGATCTTCTTCTGTTCCTACACTGACTCCCAAAGCGGTAAACATATTTTTAATCTCATCATTCTCGTATATTTTATGTTCCATCGCTTTTTCTACGTTTAGAATTTTACCACGCAATGGTAAAATAGCCTGAAACTTTCGGTCGCGCCCCTGCTTTGCAGTTCCCCCTGCTGAATCTCCCTCTACAAGATAGATTTCACAATTCGCAGGATCATTATCTGAGCAATCCGCAAGTTTTCCTGGAAGACCACCTCCCCCCATGACAGTCTTTCGCTGAACCAATTCTCTCGCTTTACGCGCTGCTGCCCGAGCTTGGGCTGCCAACACTACTTTCTGAACAATTATTTTAGCTTCTTTCGGATGTTCTTCTAAGTATACCCCCAACGCTTCTCCAACAGCAACGTCAACAGCTCCCATGACTTCACTATTTCCCAGCTTGGTCTTCGTTTGTCCTTCAAATTGAGGCTCTGCTACTTTTACCGAGATAATTGCAGTCAACCCTTCCCTAAAATCATCCCCACTTATGTTTATTTTCAAATTTTTAAGTAAACCTGACTTATCCGCATAACTTTTTAGCGTACGGGTCAAACCTCTTCTAAATCCGGAAACATGCGTCCCTCCTTCAATGGTATTAATGTTATTCACATAAGAATGTACATTTTCGCCGTAGCTGTCATTATATTGCAAAGCCAATTCTACAGGCGTTCCTTGTTTTATCCCTTCTATATAGATAGGCTCGGGAATTAAAGCCTGACGGGTACCGTCCAAGAATTGCACAAACTCTTTTAATCCACCTTCAGAATAGAACTCTTCCCTGCGGAAAGTACCGTCTTCCTGTTTCTCACGCTCATCGGTCAAACATAAACGGATACCTTTATTCAGAAAAGAAAGCTCTCTTACCCGATTCGCCAAGGTATCATAATTGAATACAGTAGTTAATTGGAAAATCTCAGGATCAGGCAAGAAGGTAACGATTGTACCCGTTTTACTCGTTTCTCCTATTTCTTTAACGTCATACTGAGGCTTACCCGCTTCATACTCCTGCACAAAGACTTTACCGTCCCGATGGATTTCAGCCTTTAAATGCTTTGACAATGCATTCACACAGGAGACCCCCACACCGTGAAGCCCTCCAGAAACTTTATAAGTATCTTTATCAAATTTCCCACCTGCATGCAGCACTGTCATCACAAGCTCCAGAGCAGATTTATTTTCCTTTTTATTAATTCCAGTGGGAATTCCCCGACCATTATCTCTGACGGAAACGGAATTACCCTCATGGATAACCACATCTATCGTATCACAATGACCGGCCACTGCCTCATCGATAGAGTTATCTAAAACTTCATAAACTAAATGGTGAAGCCCCTTGACACCGGTATCGCCAATATACATCGAAGGTCTTTTTCGGACTGCTTCCAACCCTTCTAATACTTGTATATTATCTGCGGAATACTGTTTTTCTGTACTCATGTATGTAATTAATAAATTATAACTTACCACGCGAAAATACGAATTTTAAGGGACATTTTCAAAGATCCATTGCTAAAAACATACTGCTGTTTCTCCTGGGAATAAAACAGTTAAATCCGACCCTCATTCAGCGCGTTTTATTTTCATTAATATGTTTTAAAATTAGTGATTATCTCTTTTTTTTGATTAGGTTTGCTGTTTATTGCATAAAAAATAGATTTGAATATGAAAAAATTGCTTTCGATTTTTATAAATTCAGTTTGCGCAATTGCTGCTATAACGATAGTAACATCTTGCGATAACGCCAGTAAAAATCAAAACACCGGAACAAACTCTATCACCGATTCAACAGGAGATATTGAAAAACAGACGAAAATAGCGTACGTCAATGGAGACTCACTATCTGAAAAATACGAGCATTTTATTGATGCACGTAAAAAGCTTGAAGAAAAAATTAAAAAAGCACAAGAAGAACTACAAGCGAAGAGCCAAGCTTTCCAACGGGAAATAGCCGAGTATCAAGAAAAAGCACCTACCATGAGTGCTTCAGACAGAGAAGATACCGAGAAAAGACTTGCCCGTAAACAAGAAGAACTGGGGCAATTAGACCAAAAAGCTTCGGCTTCTTTAGCAGAGGATGAATCCACTGAGTATGAAAACGTATACAACTCTATCGCTGATTTTCTTAAAAAACACGCAGCAGAAAATGATTTCTCTGTCGTGTTAACTTACTCTAAAGGGAATCCTACGGTATTATATGCGGACAAAAAATTAGATATTACCACGGAAGTGCTAGAAGGGTTGAATAAAGAATATAAAACGAAGAAAGATAAAGAGAAAAAATAAAATCATCTATCTTTTAGAAAGGCTACAATGCGAGCAGATAGAAATCTGTTCGCATTTTTTATTACAACATCTTTTTTGCCTTTGTGGGCACAAATTCTTTTAAGTAAAAAGGCTCGAAGTAAGCCGTATTTTCAAATTTTTCTTCAATATATCTTTCGAATGCCAAAGCATGCATGTACGGGGACAACTGTACAAAACCAGGTATCATTTTGATTTTTCGGCTATTTGTAAATTGTTTAGTCAGCTTATCAGCTCCTGTGCCAAATAAATAAACAAACTCATAATCTTCGGCAAGTTTTTCTAACACTTCTTCTTCTACCACAAAGGCCCGTGTCTCTATAACAACCTCCCCTTTGGCATTAAAACCTTTCATATACACTTCCATACGCCTCGCATCAAGCATCGGCATCAGTAAAGCCGGCTCACCCTCATCCAAAGAATAAGATTCACAAAACCCTTCATACATAGCGTCCAGAGTAGGAATAGCCAACAATGGTATATCCCATGCGTAACAAAGTCCTTTAGCCGTAGATACCCCTATACGCAACCCTGTATATGACCCTGGTCCCTGGCTGACCGCCACTGCAGACAATAATACTCCTTGAGGCAAAGCTCGCGATAAAAGTTTATCAATAAGAAAAGTAAGCTGTGAGGCGTGTTGATTGGGCTCGCGGATTTCTTCACACCCTACCGAACTTCCATTATGCGCAAGAGAAACAGAACAAACTGGACCGGAGGTTTCAATATGCAATATATATGTATCCATTTAATAATAATACTATTCTACGGGATCATATCCGCTCCCTCCCCAGGGATGACAACGGGATATTCTTTTAACAGCCATCCATCCTCCTTTAAAGGGGCCATGTTTTAGTATGGCTTGTCTGCCATATTGAGAACAAGTGGGATTAAATCTACAATTAGCTCCTAGCAACGGCGAAAGTAAAAGTTGATACAGACGGATAAGCAGCAAGAAAAATGCTTGTATCGTTCTCTTAACAACTTTATTCCACAGTATACTTATCCATTTCATTCTTTAATTTTTTCAAAGCTTTTTGGATGCTTTTATTAAAGACAGCAAAAGAAAAGTCTTCATTGGCAATATACTGAAGAGCAAAACACAAATGCTTATCCTTATTCTCTGCTGCACTGTCTCCTGTCAAAATATGCTTCAGTTGCCTGTATGCCTCTCTACTCTTTCGCTTAACCTTATTCCTATCGACAGCCCGTTTCATTCTTTTTTTTGAAACCGATATTAACACCTTTGGCAAGGGGGCCGTTTCCGGCTTTATTTGATATACAATCCGAAAAGGATAAACAAGAAAAGAAGAACCTGTACGAAAAAGAGAATCTATTTCCCGTTTATTACATAAGCGTTCTTCTTTTAAAAATGTGTTTTTCATTCGATGACAAATAAGGAAAATCTTCTAAAGAGAATCGTCATCGAAAACAAACGATTATCTTTTGTGGCGATGTTCGTCTGATACGGTTAACCTCTTTCTACCTTTTGCTCTGCGAGCAGCCAAAACTTTCCTGCCGTTTGCAGTACTCATACGTTCTCTAAAACCGTGCTTATTTTTCCTTCTTCTTCGCGATGGCTGAAATGTTCTTTTCATGACGCTATATTTCTTCTTTAAATGTTTTCACTTTTCAATCTCCCAAAAAGGGAAGGCAAATTTAATGCATTTTTACTACAAAACAAAGAGAAACACAAAAAAGGAGATAGGATTATGACCCCGCCCCTTTTTCTTAATAATAAAATCCTTTATTTATTTTGTAATAAATCTCTAATTTCCGTCAGCAGGAGTTCTTCTTTCGAAGGCTCCGGTGGTGCTGCTGCTTCTTCTTTTTCCTGCGTGCGCTTGAGATTATTAATCAGCTTTATGACTAAGAATATACAAAATGCAATAATCAAAAACTGCACAACAACATTGATAAAAATCCCAAAGTTAATAGCTACCTCTGCAATTTCATTCTCCGGATCTCCATCTTGGATAACATATTTAATATCCGAAAAATCAATTCCCCCTGTAATGTAGCCCACTATTGGCATAATAATATCATCCACTAAGGAGGTAACAATCTTCCCAAATGCTCCTCCTATAACCATACCTACAGCAAGGTCAACTACGCTACCGCGTAAAGCAAATTCTTTAAATTCTTTAACAAAACCCATAAATTTTCTGGTTCATTAATTAAAAACATATTAAGCCTTATAAAGACGGCTCAACCCTTCACTTAACTCAAAAGTACAAAAAAATCACTCTTTACAAAATTTTTTACCCAAAAAGAAACCTTGATTTAAACAAATTTTAAACCAACCGATCTATAGTCATTTCGGGGACATCTTTTACATCGACCTCTTTTAGTGGGTCTGTTGTTTTATAGAGATAACCTTTTTCTTCATCCAAATTCCATAAAAGAGGACTTAGAAACTGAATACACCCTTTATATCCTTGATCAATAGCAGCATTATTATTAGTATTCTTAGAATTTTGCGCTTCATTCTCTATTTCAAAAGGCCCATCATAACCTCTTTCATGCAAGACACTTACAAAATCATTCCAATCCATATGGTCTGTTCCCCCAAACCCAGGAAGCATAGGTTCATAATGATGTCTATCCCATTCATTTGAAGGAGTATGCACCTTAGCTTCGCTGGCTAATTCAGTATCCACATCCTGCATAGGATACATTCCGCCCCACTGAATTCGTGCCTCAGTTTTTAAATTTCTTGTGGTTTTAACATGAATACGTTGTATTCTTTTTATGTCTGAGTGGCGGATAACCTCCACTGGATCTGTATTCTGCCAGATATCATGAGAAGGATCATAAATTTCTCCATGGGCATCGCTCGGAATCATCGCATACATTAACTTTCTCGCTGCCAGTACACCTGGAAGGTTATTATATGTAGAGGTATAATTAGCAGCACGCCAACCTTCCATTGGACAGTTTTCATATAAAATAGTGACCCCTAAATCTTCCGCATATTTAACTATGGGTTCAAATACGCGCTTGTATTCTTCCAAATTCTTTTGAAAACCATTCTCTTGGTTTCCCAGTTCATGATTATAACCTACAAAAGTTCCTACTTTTACATTATTTTGATCTCCTCCTAAAAGGTGGGCGATTCGTATCAAACGCAGCAAGTGATTTTGATTCTTAACTCTTTCTCCTTCATCTCCTCCAATCATATTTTCAAATGCTCCTAAAGATAGTTTTATCTCCGCTTTATTGAAGCGTTCAATAAGCTTTTTTGCATCCTCCGGATGGAAATCTTCGTATTCTAAATGTGTTGCCGTATGATCTTCACGCGCCCCATCTTTTCTAAAAACACACAAATCTATACCTTGTGCACCCACTTCTATAGTTTTATCAATCAATTGATCTAAGTTTAGATCGTCATACGCTGAACTCATTACCCAAATAGGGTTATTCAATTTATGCTTCATATAATTCTTTTTTTTATCCTAGAAATATAATAAAAAAGAGGTTGTCTAAAAAACGTTATTTAAGCCGCCCACGCCCCCAATTGATCAGGATGGTAAAGCAATTAATAGGTTTAGACAACCTCTTTTAAAAATGAAATATAGAAAATTAAATTATTTCTTCTGATTTTTAATTTCCTGAACTCCAACTCGGATTTCTTGAGCTTTTATTTTCACTTCTTGCATTCCTTTTCTAACACGGGTGCCTGCTGCTGAATTCCCTCCTTCATAAAACTTCCCGGCATCTTCTTCTATGCTTTCTATCAACTCTTTAAGCTCTTTAAAACTATCAAAATTTGTCATTATTTTCTACTTTTTACTATTTATAATTTAATCAACATTATCATGTAAAAATGAATTGTTAGGCCGGATTTCTGTTTTTCCTTCATCGAAGGATAAAGTAAACCTGGAAACCTGAGACTCTGAAGAATGAGGCACATCCTCTAAATTTCTTTGCTTTCTTTTATACGCAGGCTCGTTTTCTATTTCTTGCAAGCCCGTAGAAGACTTGAGTTTCATACTCAATTCTTTCAATCTCAAAATCCGTTCTTTTGTTTTTAACAAGCGCTCTTCAAAATTCGCATCGTTTGACGCAGCTGTGTTTTCTTTCTCTATCTCTTTTTTAAGAGATCCTTCATTTGATGCAGCATGTCTATCGTTTTCTGATAATTCTGTTCCGTCTTCATTCGATTTTTCATAATCATCAAAGACTGTTGGCAGTTTAAACTCAAACACAGAAGGCTTGGTCTTAAGCTCAAACTCTTCTTCGTTAGGTTCACTTTCTTCTTCCGACATTTCATCTTCCATTTGCAAAGTATGTCTGACGATTTTGGATTCCGGAGCATCACCATTATTGTCCTTCAAATCCTGCGGTTTCGTTTCTCTACCTGCAGAAAACAAGTCTGCTTGAGAAAGTACTTCTTTCTCTTCTTCCACAGGTTTTATAAACGGTTCCTGGTCTTTTTTTACCTTATTTGAAAATTGATTTTGCTGGACGGGTTTTACAAAAGAAACATCTTCTTCCGGTGTTAGGGGAAGTGAAATCTTCTCGTTTGCTTTTTCTTTTTTCCGTTCTTCCATCGTTTGGAAGCCAGTAGCAATAATGGTGACGGATAGCTCTTCATTGTACTTTTCATCTATACAATTCCCCCAGATCAAGTCTGCAGTCATACCGGCCTTATCTTGTACATAGTCGGTAATAGTAGCTACTTCATCCATAGTCACTTCGTTATTTCCAGAAGTAATATTAAGCAAGATATAGTTTGCCCCTTCAATTTCGCTATCTTTTAATAACGGAGAAGCCAAGGCTCCGGTTACAGCCTCTAAAGCTCTATCTTCCCCTTCGGCAACTGAATTACCCATTATAGCCACCCCACTATTATTCATCACTGTACGCACATCTTTAAAGTCGACATTGACATAGCCGGGAATAGTAATAATTTCAGCTATCCCTTTAGCAGCTGTAGATAAAATATCGTCTGCTTTTGCAAAAGCTGCAGTCATAGTCAGGTTACCAAAAATCTCACGTAATCTATCATTGGAAATGACCAAATAGGAATCCACGTACTTACGTAATTCTTCTAACCCTTCTTCTGCTTGGATCCGTCTTCGTTTTCCTTCGAATGTAAAAGGGGTAGTCACGATAGCGACTGTCAAAATTCCCAATTCTTTAGCTGCTTTGGCTAAAATCGGACTCGCTCCGGTCCCGGTTCCCCCTCCCATACCTGCAGTGATAAACAACATTTTAGTGTTGCTACCTAACATGCGTTTGATGTCATCAATGCTTTCTATAGCTGAATTTTCGCCCACATCTGGATCAGCACCTGCTCCCATCCCCTCTGTCAGACTCGCCCCTAACTGCACTTTATTAGGAATTGGGCTTAGTTCCAAAGCTTGCGCATCTGTATTACATATTATAAAATCCACTCCGCTAATCCCTTGCTCATACATATGATTCACAGCATTTCCACCTCCACCACCTACACCTATAACCTTTATGATAGATGATTGTTCCTTTAGCATTTCAAATTGTATAGACATAAAATTATCTTTTTTGAATGATTGTTCTTGCTCAATAAATAAAACTTAACAATGGTATTGTAATTATAATAAATTATCCACAATAGTTTTCCACAATTGTCAGAATGTGGAAAAATCACTTAATGTGAAAAACTATTATTTTCCTAAAAAAGTATCGTCATCGATATTATTTCCATCTGTTATAAATTCGGATAAAAATTTTCGTAACCATCCTTCTTTTTTCTGTTCTTTCTCTGCAATATCTTTTGTTTCACTTTTTACTGTCCGTTTCTCTTTCTCTTCCAACCTAGCTTCTTCCTCTTCTTCTATTGTCTGTATTCCTTTTATCAACAAGCCAATACCTGTCGCATATAAAGGGCTTTTTAATCTTTCGAAGTCCTGCTTGTTTATCAGTTCAGTTTTCGACAGATATTCATTAGGGTAGCCTACTCTACAGTCAATCCCTGTCATATACTCTACAAGCTGAACAAGGTGTTTGAGCTGCGCTCCGCCCCCGGTCACAACAATTCCTGCAATCAATTTATCATGGTATCCGGAAGATTTAATCTCAAAATCTACATGCTCAATGATTTCTTCCATCCTCGCCTGAATAATGTAAGCCAGATTTTTGACCGAAATCTCTTTGGGTTCTCTTCCTCTAAAACCCGGCACACAAATCACCTCATTTTCCTTATTTTCATCTGCTAAGGCCGAACCATAACGCACTTTTAATTGTTCGGCTTGATTTCTGAGTACAGCACAGCCTTGCCGAATATCTTCTGTCACAATGTTTCCGCCTAACGGAATCACCGCTGTATGGCGAATAATTCCTTCATGGAAAATAGCTATATCTGTCGTACCGCCTCCTATATCTACTAAAACAACACCTGCAGCTTTTTCTTCGTCATCCAATACAGCTTCAGAAGAAGCCAAAGGCTCCAATACTAAAGAAGAGACTTCTAACTCTGCATTATCTACGCATCTTTTGATATTTTTAATATCGGTTACCCGACCGGAGATAATGTGAAAATTAGCTTCTACACGTCTTCCAGCCATTCCGATAGGTTCTGTAATTCCCGGTTCGTTATCAATAGTAAATTCTTGTGGCAATACATCGATAATCTCTTCGCCGGGAGGCAGTACCAATTTATACATATCGGCAATAAGCTGCCTTATATCGTTCCGATCAATCTCATCATCATCATTTTTTGTAAGAATACCCCGATGCTGAATACTTTTGATATGCTGACCTGCAATACCGATATTCACCACTTTAATATCTACATTCGACTGGCTTTCTGCTATACTCGCTGCTTGTCGGATACTATTTACTGTTTTTTGAATATTGGCCACCACTCCACGGTTCATCCCTGAAGATTCGGCATTCCCTACACCAAGAAGTTCTATTTTGTCTTTACCATACCGACGTCCTACAGTAACGCAGATTTTCGTCGTTCCAATATCCAATCCCACAATTATGGGCTTATTGTTGTCGATTTCTATAGTTCTCATTTTCATATAAGGTGTTATCTTAATATTTTTATTTAATTCAATTCAATCGTGTTGAGTTCCATTTGTAGGCTATCTAAAAACCATCCGTCTTCTCTCTCGCAAATAATTTGCCCATCATATTTGACATTTACCATTTTATACGCATCAGCGCCTACTCTAGGCAAAATATCTTGGTAAAATGTTTTTATACGGTATAGTTTATCCTCAAGGCCTCCAGCATCTCCAAGGATAATCCGTTGACTTCCAACTCTCGGCACTAATTCGATGTCTCGATTCTCATTCACATATAACTGAACGACTTGGTTTGCCCACAATTCGTCTGTATTTATATGTTGTGTAATCTGCACCAGATTATGCAAAACTTCCGTTTCGATAGTGTCCAAACGGTTAGACATTTCTTCGTCTATAAAACCATTTGCTACCATTACACGAGGCACATACTTTAAAGTAACGGGCATTTTTGCTCCAAAAGCATCCACATAATATTCTTGTTTATTTTCATTGATAACCCGTAATATTGCTTCTCTCTGCTTCACCCGAATTTGCATTAATCCATCCATATCCATATATATCTCCGCTCCAGACACATAAGGCAATTCACGAAGATTATTTTCTAAATCATGCACAGGTATATTCTGCAAAGGCATACCCTTCACTTCGCCAAAAGCCTCTTTAATTCTTTCTAGAATATCTTTTTGATCAATAAAAGCTTCTTTACCGTCTATCATTACCTGAACTTCTGTACAAACTTGGTTTTGGCTCTTTTCTTTTACCAAGCCCATCAAAAGAACAACCCCTACCATGCTTGCCATGATCAAAAAAGTATAGAAAACATACTTCCATCTTATGTTTTTCAACTTATTCATTTCCTATCAGCAACTTTTTAATGGGTTCTACCAGTCTGTCTATATTCCCTGCCCCCATAGTGACTATCAACTCCGGTTTTTCTACAGCTATCCTATCCAGTACACTTTCATTTGAGAGCACCTCTTTTTGTTGTACTTTCACTTTCTCTAATAGCCAGTCCGAAGTCACTCCCTCAATAGGAAGCTCTCTTGCAGGATATATTTCCAACAAAAGGAGCTTATCTGCCAAAGCCAACGCTGTGGCAAAATCATCCGCAAAATCTTGTGTACGAGAATATAAGTGAGGTTGAAAAACAACTGTCAAAAACTTTTTGGGATACATTTTTTTTACAGAGTTTAAAAAAGACTTAACTTCCTCAGGATGATGCGCATAATCGTCAATATAAATATGATTTTGATTTTTGACCACATATTCAAAACGTCTTTTGACACCTCTAAAACTAGAAAGTGCATCCGTAATCGTTTTCATATCTATGTTCAATAATTTTGCTACCGAAATTGCTGCTAATGCATTTTCAACGTTATGATATCCCGGCATTGCTAAATATATTTGCTTTGCTTCTCCTAAATCATCTTGATATGTAAAATAGAAACTCCCTTTTTTCACTTCTATATCTTTGGCTTTAACATCTGCGCTCTCATCATCTATCCCATAAGAAATCTCTCCTTTGATCGGCAATCCGGCTTTAATTATTCTTTTATTCCCAGGTTTACCCCTTGCCAAAAACTGTTTGAAAGAAGAAACAAGCTCATTATAATCATTATATATATCCAAATGATCGGCTTCCATGGATGTGATCACTGCAATATCAGGGCGCAGGCTTAAAAACGAACGATCATACTCATCTGCCTCTACCACCATAACATCTGTTTCGCTAAACCAAGCGTTAGATCCATAATTTGTACTGATACCTCCTAAAAACGCTGAACACTCCACCCCAGCATACCTTAAAATATGTGCAGTAAGTGTGGAAGTAGTAGTTTTCCCATGCGTGCCGGCTATCGCAATAGTAAATTTATTCTGACTAATCAATCCCAATACCGCTGAGCGCTTATACATATCAAACCCTCTCCGCTTCAATTCTGAAATGATATGGGTATTCTGTGACACTGCCGGGGTATACACCACTAAACTTTCTTTAGTAGGTTTATTAAATGCTATAGGAATATTTTCTACCTTATCTCCATAACTGATTTTCATGCCTTCTTCCTGCATCTTTTTTGTCAATCCACTCTCTAAGCGATCGTATCCGAAGACACTGCAGCCTCTGTAATTGAAATAACGAGCGAGCGCACTCATCCCAATTCCACCAATTCCGATGAAGAAAACTTTTTTTATATGTTCCAGACGTAATTTCATCCTATCAAGTTCAATACGTGTTTCGCTATCTCTATATCGGCATCAGGTAGTGCTAACTGTTTTATACTTTCGCTCATACGATTTCTCTTTTTTTTATCTTCCAATAGATCTAAAATCCGAGACATAAGTAATTCGTTGACTTCGGCGTCTCTGATCATAATTGCTGCCTCTTTTACCACTAATGCTTCTGCATTTTTTGATTGGTGGTCTTCTGCGACGTTAGGGGAAGGTACTAAAATCACAGGTTTGGCTACTGCACATAATTCAGAAATACTGCCCGCGCCAGCTCTGCTCACTACCAAATCTGCTACTGCATACGCGTAGTCCATGCGCTCGATAAAAGGCATCAACTTCACTTCCGGAGGCAAAATGCCTAACTTCTGAACCAGCCGCTCGTAATAATATTTCCCACATTGCCAGATCAATTGTATATTTTGTTTTTCGAATAAAAAAACAAGCTCCTGCAAAGCCTCATTAATACTTTGTGCCCCTAAACTTCCCCCACTGACTAACACAACGGGTTTATCAGCAGTTAAATCAAAATATTTAAGCCCTTTTTGCCGTTTCCCCTTGATATCAACTGATTGACGGCGAATAGGGTTTCCTGTTTTAATGATTTTTTCTGCTGGGAAAAACTTTTCCATTCCTTCATAAGCCACACATATTTTCTGACTTCGGTGAGACAGTCTTCTATTGGTCAGCCCCGCAAAAGAATTTTGCTCCTGAATAAGCGTAGGAATACTTTTGCGATGTGCCGCCATTAACAAAGGACCAGAGGCATAGCCTCCCACTCCTACTGCGACCTGCGGTTTGAAAGTTTGTACTATCCGATTTGCTTTCCTCAAACTACTGACCAGTTTAAATGGTAAAGCGACATTTTTCCATAATGATTTTCTATTAATTCCTTGAATATCCAGCCCGACAATATTATATCCTGCTTCAGGCACTCTTTCCATTTCCATTTTGCCTTCTGCCCCGACGAATAAGATCTCTATATCCGGTTGCAAATGTTTTAAAGCATTTGCTATCGCTATCGCCGGAAAAATATGCCCGCCGGTGCCGCCGCCACTTATGATTATCCTATTCGCCATAGTCTTTTTATATTGTCCCGACCACCACTTTCTTGGGTTTCGGTATTTCTTGTAATTCCTCTTTATATTTTAATTCCTCTATATTTCTACTCACACTCAATATAATGCCAAGGGCCACACTGGTAAATAATATGGACGTTCCCCCCATACTTACTAAAGGCAAAGGAATTCCGGTAACCGGGCCTAAACCTACAGCTACTGCCATATTTGCTAGTGCCTGGATAGTTAAACTAAAGCCCAAACCAGCTGCAAGAAAAGCTCCAAATGCCCGCGGGCTTAAAGTCACGATACGAATACATCGATACATGAGCACTACATATAAAAATAACAGGATAGCAGCCCCGACAGTGCCATATTCTTCTACGATTATTGCAAAAATAAAATCCGAATAAGGATGGGGCAAAACATTTCTCTGCACACTATTTCCAGGTCCCTTTCCAAGAAGCCCACCTGTAGCAATGGCTATTTTCGAGTTGTTAGCTTGATAATTTCTATCTTCCTGAAAAGGCACCCGTGTATCTGTCGATTTATCCCCTTGGAGAAAACTATCAAAACGGCTCATATACGTCGCTCGACGGGGACCTAAAGAAATAACCAGTAAAAGAAGAAGCCCTCCTCCCAAACATACAACTCCTATTTGTTTTATGCTGATACGCCCAATAATCAAAAGCAAAATACTCACACCAAAAAGCATCAGAGCAGTAGAAAGGTTAGCCCAGGCAATGAGCACAAAAACCAAACAAACAGCTCCCATAATAGGCACAAAAGATTGTTTAACATCTTCTATTACTTCTTGTCGTAAATGCAACATCCGAGCTAAGTAAGTGATGAGTGCCAGTTTGGCTAAATCGGAAGTTTGGAACGTCTGATTAATAACCGGGATAGTCATCCAACGGCTGGCATCATTTACTTTATTCCCAAAAATCAAAGTATATAAAAGCAAAGGAATAGTAATTAACATCAAAATCTTTGAAATACCGGCATAATACCGGTAATCCAATTTATGAGAAAGATACATCAGAACAATCCCTATGGCTACGACAGAAAAATGTTTGAACAGATACATCTCTGTGCCCTTGCCTTCTTTATAAGCTAAAGTACCTACAGAACTATAGACTGCCAGCAATGACCAGATGGATAAGATGATCACAATCAACCAAATCCATTTATCTCCCTTTAATTTTGAAAATACACCTTCCATAATTCGTATTCTTTTAGAGCTCCATTACAGCCTCTTTAAATTGATTCCCTCTATCTTCAAAGTTTTTAAACCAATCAAAGCTCGCACAAGCTGGAGATAACAACACAGTATCCCCTTTATCTGCCAAGTGTGAAGCTATCTCTACTGCATCCTGCATCGAATTACTATTCACAATAACTTCTATTTCATCTTCAAAAGTTTCGTGAATACGCATGTTTTCCTTTCCTATACATATAATGGCTTTTACTTTCTGTTTTACCAATTCCCGGAGCATTTCATAATCATTCCCTTTATCCACACCTCCCATAATGAGTACTATGTTCGAGGAAAAATTTTCCAGCGCATACCACACAGAATTGACGTTTGTAGCCTTAGAATCATTAATATAATTTACTCCGCGTATGTACGCTACATGTTCTAACCTGTGGGGAACATTCGTATAAGCCGCCATGCTTTCTTTAACCTCTTGATTTCTCAACTCTTGCACCTTAGCGACCAAACCGGAAGCCATATTATTATATAAATTGTGCTTTCCTTTTAGCGATAATTCTTCTATGTTCATTTCAAATTGTTTTTTTCCGGGTACCTTAATTATTATTTTTTCTAACTCTTCTATAAAAGCTCCTTCATGCAACTTTTTTTTTTGACTGAAAGGCAGCTTCTTAGCTTTTATTTCTTTATTATCTATTTCCGACTGAATATTTTCATCATCTATACAGTAGATAAAAACATCCTCATTTGTCTGGTTTTGTATAATTCTAAATTTCGACTCCATGTATAAACGAAAGTCATTTTCATATCTGTCCAAATGATCGGGCGTAATATTCAGTAACACTGCAATATTCGCTCGAAAATGAAACATATCATCCAACATAAAACTGGACAATTCCAGCACATATATATCGTATTTCTCTTTTGCAACTTGATAAGCAAAGCTTTTTCCAATATTGCCGGCCAAACCGACGTTTCTTCCTGCATTTTTTAATATTTCATACGTCAATTGCGCTGTGGTCGTCTTGCCATTCGAACCGGTAATTCCGATAAGTTTTGCCGGAGTATATTGTGCAGCGAATTCGATCTCTGACAATACCGGAATTTCACGCTTCTTAAGTTCCTTTATGATAGAAACTGAATTCGGAATACCTGGGCTTTTTACTACAAGATCCGCCTTCAAAATTTGCTCTAAACTATGTACACCTTCCTCAAAATCAACCTGTTCTTTTCTTAAAGCCTCCCTATATTGTCCGTCGATTTTCCCGTAATCAGACACAAACACTTCAAAACCTTTATATTTTGCCAATACCGCAGCTCCGAAACCGCTTTCTCCGGCTCCCAAGACGGCAAGCCGTCCTTTCTGAGGATAATATGTATGCGCAATATTGTACACTACCGTATTTTTAAAGTAACTATTGTTAAAATTGCCAATATCATACTGACGATTATAAAACGCGTCACGATTTTTGCTTCATGATATCCCTTTTTCTGATAATGATGGTGCAAAGGGGACATCAGGAAAATCCTTCTTCCCTCTCCAAATTTTTTCTTTGTATATTTAAAATAAGACACCTGCAAAATCACAGAAATATTTTCTACCAAAAACACCCCGCAAAGAATAGGTATTAACAGTTCCTTTCGTATAAGAACTGCGAATGCAGCGATGATGCCTCCGATCGCCAAACTGCCTGTATCGCCCATGAAAACCTGTGCCGGAAATGCATTGTACCACATAAAACCTGTACAAGCCCCCGCAAATGCCCCCGCAAAAATCACTAACTCTCCTGAATTAGGGATATACATGATATTGAGGTATTCTGAAAAGATGATATTCCCCGAGACATACGCAAAAATAGCCAGGGTGCCTCCTATAATAGCTGATACTCCCGTCGCTAAACCATCTATGCCATCTGTAATGTTTGCGCCATTGGAAACAGCCGTCACGATAAAAACAACAACCAGTACAAAGACCAGAAAGGTCGCCCAAACACTCTTTAAACCAAAAACGTTCAATACTTTGGAATAATCGAACTCATTGTTTTTATAAAAAGGGATATTCGTTTTCGTCGTTTTAACGTTTTGAGCATAGATCTTGCGACCGGTATCTTCGTCAAAAACAACTTCCACAGGTTCTTTGTAGGTAGGGTTTGGTACTTTTTCCCGAACAACTATATCGGGATGCAAATACATGGTGCAACCAATGATAATCCCCAACCCCACTTGTCCAATCACTTTAAACTTTCCAGCTAAACCTTCTTTATTTCTTCGAAAAACCTTGATATAATCGTCTATAAAGCCAATAACCCCCATCCAGAGCGTAGTCACGATCATCAATATGACATAAATATTGTCAAGTTTGGCGAATAACAAAGTGGGAATCAAAATGCCGCCAATAATAATCAAACCGCCCATAGTCGGTGTACCCGATTTTGCCTTTTCTCCTTGCAATCCCAAGTCCCGAACGGTTTCCCCCACCTGTTTTTTCTGCAGCAACTTTATTAAGCGGCTTCCATAAATCGTAGTAATGAACAAAGATAAAATAACAGCCATAGCCGTTCTGAAGGAGATGTATTGAAACATTCCCGCTCCTGGAATACTGAATGAATTACTCAACCAATCAAATAAGTAATACAACATCGGCTCTAACTGTTAAATTGTTTATTCAATATTTCCATGTCGTCAAATGGAAATCTCTTTCCGTCAATTTCCTGATAGGTCTCATGTCCTTTCCCCGCTATGAGAATAACATCATTCTCCTGCGCTATATGACAGGCAGCTTTGATAGCTTCCTCTCTATCAGTTATACTAAACACCTTGCGCTTCACATCTTCTGACACCCCCTTTTCCATATCCAATATGATTTTCCCAGGGTCTTCCGTTCTCGGATTGTCCGAAGTCAAGATGACAGAATCACTATATCTACATGATGTTTCTGCCATTTCTGGACGTTTTGAAACATCTCTATCACCTCCACAACCAATCACCGTGATTACTTTTTGCCCTATCTTTTTTAATCCTCGGATAGTTTTAAGTACATTTTTCAATGCATCTGGCGTATGCGCATAATCAACAATTCCTATTACCCCCCGTTTAGAGGTGGTTATCTCGAAACGCCCTTCAGCAGGCTGCAAATCACTCAACGCTGTCAGCACTTTTAAAGTTTCCTGTTCTAATAAAATCGCTACGCCATAAACAGCTAAAAGGTTGTAAGCGTTAAAGGTCCCTACGAGGCGTACCCAAACTTCCTCACTATTGTCTATTTTGAGAAGCGTTCCTTCAAAGTGGCTTTCGACCACTTTCAAACGGAAGTCTGCCATAGACTTTAGGGCATACGTTTTACTGTGGGCAAAAGTATTTTGAAGCATAACCCGCCCGTTTTTATCATCCACATTACTTAACGCAAAAGCATGGCGATCCAGATTATCAAAAAAACTTTTCTTTGCTTGTATATACTTATCAAAAGTCTCATGAAAATCGAGATGATCATGCGTTATATTGGTAAATACACCGCCTGCGAAATGCAAGCCAGCTATTCTTTGCTGAGCTATCGCATGCGAGCTTACTTCCATAAAACAATAATCACAACCTGCTTCTATCATTTCGCTAAGCAGCTTATTTGTAGAAATAGGATCCGGTGTAGTATATTTAGCTGGAAAAGCTTCTTTACTGATTCTATTCTCAATGGTAGAAATAAGCCCTACAGAATAGCCTAATTTCTCAAAAAGCTGATAAAGTAAAGTAGCAGTAGTGGTCTTTCCATTTGTTCCTGTAATACCTACCAATTTTAATTCTCTCGAAGGGTTCCCATAATAATTAGAGGCAGCTACGCCCAAAGCATAGGCTGTATCATGCACACATACATATGTCACTCCTTCTCTTTTTGTTTCTGGCATTTCATTGACCAAAACAGCCCTCCCTCCTCTCTCTACTACTTCCGGTATGAAATCATGACCATCTGCCCGCTCTCCTCTTACAGCAACAAAAAGACTCCCCTCTTTGACGTCTCTGGAATCGAACGTCAGAGAAGAAATTTCCGTGTCTGCGTTACCCCAAATATCGAGTACCGGTATTGCATGTAACAAATCTCTTAACTTCATTTAATTCAATTCTAATAAAACCCTTGTCCCTAATTTCATTTTCTCTCCAGGTTCTGCCGATTGAGCAATTACCTTCCCTTTTCCATTTACTCTTGTCTTGTACCCTGCATTTTCCATTGCATATACTGCATCAATTAGCCCCATACCTTTCACATCAGGCATTACCCCTTTTTGTATTTTTATTTTCTCAAGGAAATCTTCAGATTCATTTTTTTCATTTTCATCGGTCTGTGTAAGTTCTTTTGTAAAACCCAATAAACTGTACACTTTGTGGCTGGCGTACTCTGCTCCTTTCAAAGAAATAGGCTTTGTGGAGCCCAAAACATTTATCTTCCGAGCAGCAAAATTATCATGCAAGCTCAAATCGTTTGCGTATATCATATCCGCCAGCTCTTTAAAAACAGGCCCGGCAGTTGTTGCTCCATAATAGCCCGTTTTTGGATTACGGATAACAACTATAATAGAGTACTTCGGGCTTTCAGCAGGAAAATACCCTACAAAAGAAGATTGATATCTTCTCATTCCATATCCTCGGCTGGCATCAGCGATTTGCGCTGTACCGGTTTTACCTGCAGAAGTATATAAGGGGCTTTTCAAGCTTCGTCCCGTTCCTTTTTCAACTACACTTGCCAACATATCCTGTATTTTACCAATAGCCTCCGGAGAAGCCATTTGTTCTGCCATCACACGAGCTTTAAAAGTTTTTTTCGTATTTCCCAAATGCCTAATTTCCTTAACGAATAACGGAGCCAACATTTTTCCATTATTGGCAATTCCATTGTATAATGCCAAAGTTTGTAAGGGCGTCAATTTCATCTCATAGCCATAAGCCATCTGCACAAGAGACAGCCTGCTCCATGAACGGCTCTGAGGTGTCTTAATCCAAGGTTCTCCTTCGCCCGGAATCTGCAAACCTAAAGGCTGAGCCAGCCCCCATTCATGCAACTTAGAGGTGAATTTAGCGGGGTTTTTATGATAATGGGTGTTAATCATTTTAGCCACTCCTACATTCGAGGACTGTTCGAATGCTTCCATCACCGATACCAATGATTTTTTAGGTGCGTGCGAATCGCGGATGGTATGAGCCGGCACCTTATATGTGCCATTACCAATATCTATAATCGTAGAGGTATCTACAACGCCGTCGTTTAGAGCTATTAAATATGAAGCGGCCTTAAAAGTTGAACCTGGATCCGCTCCTTGTGCAATGGCGATATTAAACTTTTCCCTATATTCTCCATCTTTGTCCTTAGATAAATTTGCTATGGCCCGTACCTCTCCAGTCGCCACTTCCATTAAAATCACACTCCCCTCATCTGCTTTGGTTGCCTTCATTTGTTTCGCCAAGGCTCTTTGCGCCATATCTTGCATATTCACATCCAGAGTCGCAATAATATCCGAACCATCCACAGGAGCTACATCTACTTCTCTACTAACCGGTACCCAGGCTCCTCCTGCTATCCTACGTTTTAACTGAGAACCACTGGTCCCCTCTATATAATCACCGTACGCGCCTTCCAGGCCTACTCTAACCGTATCTACGCCTTTAGTGTTTTTATATCCAATGGTTCGCGCTGCGAGATTTGTAAATGGCAAAATTCGTTTATTATCACGAACAGCCACCAATCCTCCCGGGAACCTATCTCTACCTACCCGAAAAGATTTAAACAGAGGAAACGATTGGATCTTTTTAAGATCTTGATGGGAAACACGCCGTTTTAATAACAAATACCGATTTCCTTTTGCTCTGGCTTCTTTCAGACGTACTAAATATTCCCGAGAAGATCTATCTTTAAAGAAATCTGACAGAGAATATGCCAAAGAATCTACCTTAGCATTAAAAACATCATCTTGATGAGCAGGAACTGCCATAGCGTCAAACCGAATTTCATATTCAGGTACAGAAGTAGCTAACAAACTTCCGTCGTTAGAATATATATTACCCCTTGTTGCTTCAATCTCTCTTTTTTGTATAGAGAGACTGTCGGCAAGCGTTCTCCATTCACCTCCATCCACATATTGTAAATGGATAAGCTTTGCGAAAACGATAATCGCCCCCAACACTACCAAGCCAAAAGCAAGATAGACTCTGAGCAATATGGTTTTTCTTATATTCATTTAATCTTCAGCCCTATCTGTTGTTCTCTTATATATTTTAATCGGAGGTGCTATCCGTTCTTCCAAACCTAATGTATCAGCTCGTTTAGCGACTTCAGTCTGTGTTGTCAACTTCATCAGCTCCGCGTTCATAGCCTTATAATCCCATCCCAGATCTTTCACCTGACGACTTAAACGGTCTATATCCCGCACTGTATTTTCAGCTACATGTCTATTAGTAATGTAGAGCAATGTCAAAAAAGCCACAAAAGCCGTAAAAGGCAAGTTGCGGGTAATCAAATAAGAAGAAACAAACCGGAACGAAAAAATACGGCGCAAAAACCCCTTCGCCTCCTGTGCTTTCTGTTCTACAGAATCTGACATTTTACGCTGAGACTCTTCGCTTAGTTCACTATTATTTCTTTTTATCTCATTCATTTATTTTTCTGCTATTCTTAATTTCGCACTGCGGGCTCTGTTATTTTGTGCTATCTCTTTTCCTTCTGCGAGAATCGGTTTCCTTGTCACTATTTTAAAAGGAACCAAAGGATTCCCATAAAAATCTTTTTCTACCTCACCACTAAATTTACCCATCTGCATAAACCGCTTAACTAAACGATCTTCCAGAGAATGGTAAGACATCACCACCAATCGCCCATTCGTCTTCAACATTTCAGCGCTCTGTTGTAAAAAATCCTGCAAAGCATCCAGTTCGCCATTGACCTCTATACGTAAAGCCTGAAAAGCCTGTGCGTAATATTTGTACTCCCGCCCTCTCGGCGCCAAAGGCTCTAATATTTTTTTAAATCTTTCTGTCGTCTTAATCTCTGACTCTACCCGGGCGCTTATTATTCTCTTCGCCAGACTACGCGCATTTTTTACCTCTCCATATTCTCCAAAAATTCGATGCAGCTGCTCTTCGGAATATGTATTCAGTACTTGTTTGGCATCAAGCTCCGATACTTGATCCATACGCATATCCAAATCCGCTTCAAAACGAGTCGCAAAACCCCGATCTGCAGCATCTATCTGGTGAGAAGACACGCCTAAATCAGCTAATATCCCATTCACTTGATGGACACCCAATAGACGTAAGTTGTTTTTCAAGTAGCGGAAATTTTGATTCAGAAGAACAAAACGCTTATCATTAATTCTATTTTCCAACGCGTCTGGATCCTGATCAAAAGCTATCAAACGCCCTTTCTCATTCAATTTTTCTAAAATCGATCGGGAATGCCCACCTCCACCAAAAGTTACATCCACATACACTCCGTCTGGCCGGATATTTAAACCCGAAATACACTCTTGCAGCATCACAGGAATATGATATCCTAAATGCGCCATATTACATATCTCCAAACTCTAAACCACCCATCACCTCTTCTGCTAAAGCAGAAAAATCTTCATCTGTTCCCTCCGACATTAACTCCTCATAACCCAACTTCGACCAAACTTCGATTTTATTAAATTGACAAGCCAATACGACTACATTTTCAATTTCAGCATAATCTAATAAGCCTTTAGGCAACAACACCCGACCCGCAGAATCCAAATTCAATTCCGTTGCACCTCGAGTAAAAGCCCTCACAAACATCCGGTTCTTTTGATTAAACTGATTTAAAGAAGATAGTTTTTTTGTAATCTCACTCCATTCTTCCCGAGTGTAAAAAACCAAATGTTTTTCAAACCCTCTGTTCACAACAAGCCCCTCTCGCTCCACAGCAGGCAATTGCCTCTTTAGCGCAGCCGGCAACACCATTCTCCCTTTGGCGTCTAATTTACATTCGAACTCTCCAATCAAATGTGCCATGACCTATTGTGTTTAATTTACTGTAAAACTATACACTTTTACCCACTTTCACCCACAATTCCCCACAAAAAAGTTTTCCACAATACTTTTGTATTTAAAATAAACCAATAAACACCTTGTTATCAATAAGTTATATACAAGTAGGATTTTAAATAAAAAACCGAACTATTGTAAAACTCGTTCCATAACCAAATAAATTTAGGCCAAAACCTACAGGATAAGCCATAAAAATATCGCGGTGGGAAAAAGTGTTTCTTCCAAAAAAGTTTTGAAATTCACTTCTTCATCAAAGTGTAAATAAAAATAATTTAAATATAGGTATAAGATTCGCGGCGTGAATCTTGGTACACATAAAATAGATACAATAAGACATTTTATTTAATTCACTAAAAATCAAATCATAATGACACTTAAAGCTTTATTTTTGAATTGCACACTAAAAAGCCCTGGAGAAACTTCAAATACACGGGCATACATAAAAAACGCAGAAAAAATTTTTCATGAGTTAGGTGTCCAAACAGAGGTATTACGGATGTCTGCCTATAATATCAAATATGGCAATTCTTCTGATGAAGGGGAAAATGACGAATGGCCAAGAATAGTAAAGAAAATATATGATGCCGATATTCTCATTATTGCAACCCCCATCTGGCGCGGCGATCGGAGTTCGATTTCTAAACTAATCGCTGAACGCATGGACGGCATATGGGAAGACACCAACGAAGATAATGGACAATATTTTACATATAACAAAGTAGCCGGCGTCATGGTAGATGGGAATGAAGACGGTGCCAAAAAATCTATTGCGAATATTCTTTTTGACCTTAATGAACAGGGTTTTACTATACCTGTCAATGCCTTTACATATTATGTTGGCAAAGCCGGCCCTGGAAAAAGCTATATTGACGCCAAAGGAGACAAACACGAGTTTACAAATAATTATATCTTAATTATGGTGCATAATCTCGTACAAATGGCAAAAACTCTTAAAGAGAATCCTTATGGAACCGACCTCAACAAATTGAAACTACAAGCGAAAGAAATGAGCAAATAAGCCGTCGATTTTTAAGTAAAAATTTCTACCTTCCCATCCTCGATTAACACTAAATTTCAGTGAAAGTGTTAGTTTTATATCTCAATTATAAAACAATAATCCCTCTCATTCCCAATATTTATGTGTTTTGTTCAGATATAAAACCGAGGTTTACAATAAAGTATACGATTTTTTTTGGGGTATATCTTTGACGCATTCTTTAATCATTGGAAAAATCGTTGACCTTAGGTCGAAGAAAGTATAATTGAATGATTAATGCGATACACACGATAATTGCCAATTTAGCAAAGTCGCTTCCAAGATCACCTTCGTCAGTTGATCTCCCAAGATAATCTGTAATAAAAGCAC
>JAJYRG010000101.1 GCA_021794195.1 Bacteroidota bacterium | reverse complement strand
AATAAATATAGAACGTAAAATTGAACTCTGAATATGTAAATCCAAATTCTGCTCATCCATAGAACTCAACCTTAAAACAAAAAGTACCATAAAATTGTATTCTGCATATAAGGTTTAACTCCTATACAGTTACTTTCAATGAAAGCAACAGTTTTTTTATTCAGTTTTCTTTATTTAATTACATTATGAAAATAGGCGGCATTGAAATATCAAACCCAGATAAAATTTTGTTCCCGAAAAATAAAATCACAAAACTCCAAGTTCTCAAATACTATGAGTCTATAGCAGATAAGATATTACCTTTTTTAAAAAACAGACCGCTTACTCTGCATCGGTTTCCAAATGGCATAAATGCAGAGGGCTTTTATCAGAAAAAAGCATCAGACTATTTTCCTCCCTTTATTAAAACCTTAAAAATCAAAACAAAAACAGAAGAAATAGATCAAGTTTATTGTACCACTAAAAAATCACTGATTTATTTGGTAAATCAAGGGACAATTGAATTCCATATCTGGTTAGCTAAAAAAGACAACTTGTATAAGCCGGATAAAGTTATTTTTGATCTCGATCCTTCCGATGGTCTTTTTAAAAAAGTAATTGAGGCTGCTTTGATTATAAAAGAGTATTTAAATAAGAAAAATATATCGCCTTATGTAATGACGACCGGACAATCAGGCTTACATATAGGATATAATATCAGGCGTACAAAAACATTTGATAGTGTACGGGAAGAAGTAAAAGAAATGGGAAAAGAGTTAGTAAAAGAACATCCCTTTCTTTTCACTCTGGAGATGCAAAAAAAAGATAGGGAAGGAAAAATATTCATTGACTACCTCCGGAATGCTTATGGACAAACATCTGTATGCCCTTATTCCCTCCGCGCCAACAAAGAAGCGGGAATAGCTACACCTATTCTTTGGAAAAATATTGACAAGCTGAAAGCCGGAAATGCTTATCAACTCGCCAATAAATTAAAAAATAATTAAAAGCTCTCTTTTTAATTGGAACCTTTGATCCAACCCGTTACGCATTCGAACGAATCACACGTAACAAAACGACGATCACAGCTATCACTAAAAGGACATGGATAATCCCGCTATCTACGAAACCTCCTAAAAAACTTATAGCCCAGATAATTACTAAAATAACTGCAATCCAATAAAGTAAATTTCCCATTTTAATTTGATTTATGTTATTACTCAATGCTTATTTATAAAACGGCACAAGATGAATTAAACAATTCCCCAGCCTCGCTACAATCGCCTCACTTTTTAGGATATTTTATAAGTAACGTCCCTTAAAAATATTAGTTTAAATTTTGTTTATAATCAAGAGACCCTTATGAACAAGAACCTTGCGGCTCGATAGTGAAAAGAAAAATAAATAGAAACAACAAAAAGAAGTCTCTAAATTACTTCTGCTCTTGTAACTATTATAAATATCTCAATATATATGCCACAATTAGCTTACTGGCTCTTTAAACACACATGTCGCTTTAAATCAATCCATTGCATCATAATAAATTGTAATTATATCTCAGAAAGGTATTAAAAAAATAAGGGAGTTTTGAGCTATAATTCTATGGTCTTCAAAGTTTTAAGATAATAATCATTTTTTATTCTTATACAAATATTTTCGCTTCATAAGGATTGCTTTGTATTTGAAATAGTCAAAAGTAAGTCCTAAAAGCAAAACGATGCCTCCGAAAAACAACGTATATAAATCTATCAAAGCATAAAACACACCCCCTACCACACCGCCTATAAAGAAAAAGCTAATTATAGTCAGACGCAACCTGATGGAAGCATGCAGTTTTCTCTTTTGCTCCTTTTTCTTATAAAAGAACAATTGTGACAACTCAATACCCAAATCTGTAAAAAGCCCTGTTAAATGAGTGGTTCTGACTATCGCTCCTGAAATAGTCGTAACTAACGAATTTTGCAGTCCCATAGAAAAAAGCAAAAGACAAACTAATATATTCGGACTTTTTTCTACAAGTTCATTTCCTAAAATCGCTGCCAAAAACAAAATGGCGACTTCTATTAAAATAGGAATAACATATTCGAAATCTATCCTTCGTTTGCTTATTAATTCAATTAGGTAGCTTGATACAAATGCACCAAATAAAAAAAACAGAACGTAGAGAAGGAAAATAAAGCTCAATGAAAAGTTGAGTTTAAAAACCTCTTCTGTAAAAAATGCAAAATGTCCGGTTACATTCGTAGTCAATCGATGTACAGCTAAAAATCCGGCTACATTAACCATTCCAGCGACAAAAGATAGTACGGAAGCCAATCTCAGATTGTGTTGTAGTGTTCGGTTTTTTCGTCTAAACATTCTTTTATTTTATACAGTTCCATTCCATGAGAGAAAATGAATCAAATATTCAAAATCCCTCCTATTTTAAAAACAGAAAGAAAGAGGAAGCTTAAAAAGAGATAATTATATGAGTATTATCCAAAAAGGATGCCTAAAAAACTCACCAATATTAAAGCGGTGAATAAGAAAGCCTTTAATATTTAAAAAAATCTCTGAACATAAACCCGTTCAGAGATCACTTAACTCTTGTTTTAATTTTTGTGTGAATTACAACAACTACTCTTTTTCGGGCATCAGAATAAATTTAAACAGCTTTTCCTCAGTCAAGTACTTATTAGCGACTTCCTTTATACTCTCCACGCTCACATTATCTACTAAATCCAAATATTCTAAAATGCTTTCCGGTTCTTTTTCCAACTGTAAAGTAGATACTATTTGATTCAGCCAATAACGATTTTCTTTTAAATTCACTTCATTTTGTCTGTGTTCTTCCTTTTTAAACTTATCTACATCTACCTGAGTAGGTCCGTTTTCCTTTATCTTATTAATTTCCGACAACGTAGTTTTCAGTAAAGGTTTTACCTTGTCTGAGCCCGTGCCAAACCCTATATAAAAACTCAACCTTTCTGTAGGTTCTTTACTATAAGACGCGCGCGCTCCTACGCCATATACCCCACTTTCCTCTTCCCGCAGTTGTTCAATCAATTTAATAGACAGAACACTGGAAAGGGCGTCCAGGTTTATGTTTTCTTTCTTAGAATATTCATAGTCTGTATAGTAAGCCATTTGAACGGTAGCTTTATCTTCCTTACCTTTTTTTACGATCTTTTCAAATCCTTTCTCCGGTTCAACAATTCCTAGATCTTTGGCTTTTTCATCTCTGTTCATCGTTGGCAAGCCCGCTAAATATTGCTCTATATACGGTATGAGATCATCTTCTTCAAAAGAACCTACAAAAACAAAGTTAAAATCGGACGCATCTGCAAACCTGTCCTTGTAAATTTCTAATGCCCGTTCTTTATCTATATTTTTTATTTGTTCTATTTCAGGCGGCACCCTACGTATATTACCATTGTATAGGGCATTAAGCGTTTCTTTTCTGAATACATACGAGGGATCGTCTTCGTTATTCCGCATCGAACTAACAAGACGGCTGATATAACTTTGAAACACATTTTGCTCTATCATTGGTTCTTTAAAATAGCCATAGATCATCTGGAAAGCTACCTCCAGGTTCTCTTTATCCGAATTGCCGGACAGCCCTTCGGACCGTTGGGAAATATAAGGGCTTATATTTACACTCTTATCCGACAAAAACTTACCCAATTCTACATTAGTAAATTGCCCAAGGCCGCTGCTGTTAATTAATGAACTGGCGTAATTGGCAGAGAAGTAATCTTCATCTGCATACAAAGAAGTCCCCCCTTCTGAGAAAGCAGATATCAGAATCTCATCATTTTTAAAAGCGGTGGGCTTTAAATAAACCTGCACTCCATTTGAAAGGCTAAGCTTCGTTACCCCTATCGCGTCATAATCCTCTGTATCTACTATACTTCCTTTTTCCGGCTCTGATTTCAACAAAGGTAAATCAGATACATTATCTTCATATGCCTGCAACTCTTCAGACTGTACCTCATCTATCCACGTCAACACTTGCTCTTCCCCCGGAAGAGCATCTTCTTCCTTTTCAGGAGCGAGAATAATGATATCTCTGTTTTTATCTTGATAAAACTGCTCGAAAACCTCTTCCACCTCTTTCAGCGTAAGCGTAGGCAACAAATCACGTACTATCTCAAACTTATCCTCATTGCCTAAAGCCGGATCTTCTTCCAAAAAATGGTTCAAATAAGTATTCACATAACTCTGAGATTTCTTTTTGTCTCTTTCTATATAAGATTTTTCATTGGACTTCTCTATACTTGCAACTGCCCGGGCAAACTCTGTTTCGGTAAACCCAAATTTTTTGACACGTTCCATTTCACGCACTAGCGTTTTAAACCCCTGTTCAAATTCATCATTTTTAGCCACAAAATACATGGACAAATTATCAAGCCCGCCCATAAACCCTTCAATGCCTGCACCCGCTTGTACAAAAGGAGCGTCTGCCTCTTGTATAATTTCATGATAACGGGCACTTATCATTTGATTCATGACCGAGCGCATCAAGGAAATGCGATAATCGCCAATGTTCTTAATTTTTAATTCCGGTTGTTTTGCTATTATTTGCACGACTGTTTGCGGCATTTCTGAGTCGGTCACTGTCATAAAACCGTTATCATTTTTCAGATCTACCGAATATTCTTTTCTCTCTTTGGGTTGCTCAGGTTCCTTTAAGTCAGAAAACAAACGCTCTACTTCTGTTACCATTTCTTTACTGTCTATATCTCCTACTATAATGATAGACATCAAATCGGGCCGATACCAATCTTGATGAAAACGTTTTAACTCGCTGTGATCAAAATTTTCAAGAACTTCTTTTTTACCAATAGGCAACCGCTCCGCATATCTTGAATAGTCAAACAACATCGGTAAAAACTGATCTTGCATTCTTTGCATAGCTCCCAAACGGCTTCTCAACTCTTCTAACACCACGCCTCTTTCTTTGTCGATTTCTTCTGGATCTAAAAGAGCGTCCTGAGCCCAATCGCGCATCACTTGTAAACCATTTTCCAGTAACTCCGGATCATCTGAAGGAATAGGCAGTTGATAAACAGTAGCATCAAAACTTGTATATGCATTGAGGTCGCTCCCAAAACGGACACCCGCTTTTTGCAAATAATCCACCAATTCGTTTTTAGGGAAATGCTTTAATCCATTAAAGTTCATATGCTCTAAAAAATGAGCTAAACCCAGTTGTTTCTCATCTTCCAAAATAGATCCTACCTTTAAAGCAAGATACATGGTCACTCTATTTTCTGGCTCCTTATTCTCTCGGATATAATACTCAAAACCATTATTCAAACGTCCTTTTATCACTTCCGGATCAAAAGGAAGTTCTTCGGTATAATCAATTTCTTGTGAAACCTCTTGTGCATACACATGGGGAATAAGTGCAGAGCCAGATATAAAAAACAAAAAGGCATATACAAAGAAAGAGTTCTTTAGGATATTCATAATTATAATCTATGATATAACGTACTGTTTGTTACTATTTAAAACACTAAAGTACTATTATTATTTTAATATAATTAAAAGACCAATTTATAAAATAGTTGTAACTTCGTTTATCATGGAGTGGGAAGCCCTAAAAATAGAGTATAATCGTTTTTTAGAATTTGAGCGCGGCCTCAGCCGCAATACCATTACTGCTTATTTGCAAGACATTCACAAATGGCAAATATATTGCGAAAACGAAAAAATAGACTTAAAAGAAACCACCCTCAAAGAAATTCAATCTTTCTTAGAATGGTTAAGTGAGTTTGGTATATCCGAATATACGCAAGCGAGAATAATCTCGGGATTAAAATCATTTTTCGGTTTTCTACAAATAGAATATGAATGGGCTAATAACCCTACGGAGTTAATAGAGCTACCCCGATTAAACCGCAGTTTACCGAATGTTTTGCATATAGAAGAAATCAATCAACTGATAGAAGCCATAGATCTATCCACACCTGAAGGAGTGCGAAACAAAGCTATTATTGAGACGTTATACGGCTGCGGCTTACGCGTTTCCGAATTGACAAACCTAAAATTATCTCATTTACACTTAGACATTGAATTCATTAAAGTAGAAGGAAAAGGAAATAAAGAAAGGCTTATTCCCATAGGAAAGCAAGCCATAAAGCATTTAAATATATATATAAAAGAAGTACGTAATCATCTTTCCATCAAAGCCGGAAATGAAGATATTGTATTTTTATCCCGTCGGGGCAGTGCTTTATCAAGAGTAATGGTTTTCATTATCATCAAAGATTTAGCAAAAAAAATTGGCCTTCAAAAAAAAATAAGTCCTCATACTTTTAGACACAGCTTCGCATCCCATCTTGTAGAAGGTGGTGCAGACTTAAGGGCTGTACAAGATATGCTCGGCCACGAAAGTATTACAACTACAGAAATTTATACTCATATAGACACTGATTACTTACAATCTGTCATTACTCAGTTTCACCCCCGGGCTTAACTCTGATAATTTTATAACTTGAGTTCGACTATTCTTTACCCGCTCAGAAATTAAATAAACTTGCTTAAGCAAGGTGACTTTGTGAAGGGATATAGGATACCTCAAGCAGAGACAACGCAGCGTAGCGTGTTTATTTGATTCCCTTATCCTGTTTTTCTCTTTGAATCCCCCATCTTCTTCCTGAAAACCCCTCGAACTCCCCCACTACTTCTTCGTCGCTCTCAGCCGAACCTAACAATTTCAAAGTGTTCTGAGCAAAACATAATAATCGAACTAAGGTTTATAGGATAGTTTTAATAGCTTTAAGGAAAAATCATGTTTAAAAGTTTTATAATACAATAAAAAGCTTATTTTTGCAGTCCGGCTCCGTAGTTCAACTGGATAGAATATCAGATTCCGGTTCTGACGATGTGGGTTCGAATCCCGCCGGGGTCACAAAAAGCTTCACTTTTGAGTGAAGCTTTTTTTTATTGCCAAGGGATGAGAACCCAAGATTCGAACGCCGACGGCCTCTCAGCTGCCCTAAGCAAGGGAAAAGAGGAACGCCGACAATCTACAGAATACTTTAAAAGTTCCAGTTTTTTGTTTATCGTTACTTTCCTCCCATCTTATTCATTAACAGTAAACAGCAAAATCCAAAACTACCCTGACAGCTGAGTTTTAAAAACCAACAGTTAAAATTTCATTATTTAACATTGGATAAACTTTCTCTGGCATGTAATGGGTATTTTTGCACTGTCATTTTTAAGAGCTTGCATTATGTCAAATGAATTAATCAACCACAAATTATCCATATCAAGGATAATAACTACTAAAACCTGTATCCGCCTGACTGCAGTATGGCTGATTGTTAGCTTTTTTATGGTGTTTGGACATTTTTTTTTAGGAGGTTCAATCTCCCCTTTAATCGCTATCGGGGTATTCTTCATTTTATTACTTACGATAATCAGTGCTGCTTTTGGTGTAGTGAAAGAAGCCGATGAACTGGCACACAAATTAGGAGAACCTTACGGCACACTTATTCTTACTCTCTCCATTGTCTCCATTGAAGTTATCTTGATTTCAGCAGTAATGTTAGGCCCCGGCGAGAACCCTACTATTGGCAAAGATTCAATCTTTTCTGTAATGATGATTATTATGAACCTCGTTATCGGTTTATGTATATTATTGGGAAGCTTGAAGTTTGGAGAGCAAGAATATAATGCACAAGGCACGATGTCTTATCTTGGAATGATTATCATGTTGGGTGGCATTGGAATGATGTTGCCTAATTATATAGAAGGTGCCGGAGGTGGAGCGTTTACTTACACACAAACTGTCGTGCTTTCATCGTTAATCATTGTGCTCTATGGACTCTTCCTGATTTTACAAATGAGAGGGTACAGACATCTATATGTGCAGCCCAAAGAAGGGTTTTTGGAAATTCCATTTAAAGAAAGACAGAAAAAAAACACTAATGATCTGCATAATATCCCCGCAGTAAACAATAAACGTGAAATATGGATCCGATCTATATTGTTGATTGCCATGATCTTGCCCATTGTTTTACTTTCGCATAATATGGCCGTAGTAGTAGATTATGGAATTAAAGCTGCTAATTTACCCACATTACTGGGCGGGGTTTTAATCGCCGTTATTGTATTTACGCCTGAATCCATGACTGCTGTGAAAGCAGCCTTGAACAATCAGTTCCAACGGGCAGTAAACCTTTGTCACGGGGCTTTTGTCTCTACTGTAGGTTTAACCGTGCCTTCAGTACTTATTATTGGACTGATTACTGGAAAAACTGTTTTGTTTGGCATGACTGCCACCGAAACTATCCTATTCACCATCACCTTATTGCTAAGTTTGATGACCTTTCTGGGAAAGCGTACTACACCTATTGTAGGAGTAATGCATTTGGTTTTATTCGCCGTATTCATCTTATTGATTTTCAATCCCTAATTTAAAAAGCGCTACAGCATGTAGTTAAGATGGGACTGTTTTACAATTTTTAGAAAGATTTCCACATTTAAGGAACCGACTAAAGAACCTGAGTACGGGCCCGTAGAGCTGAAACCAATAGATATACAGTTTAA
>JAJYRG010000100.1 GCA_021794195.1 Bacteroidota bacterium | reverse complement strand
ATTTTATAATAAATGTATATTCTGCTGAGATAGTGAATCCCGGACACTTTGATCCCACACGCTTACTTGCACCTCGCCAATATGGGCTTTATTAAGCATAAACATACAAACCCGGGATTGGCCGATACCTCCGCCTATAGAGTCTGGTAGAAGGTCTTCTAATAACATTTTATGAAAATCCAATTCACGCCGTTCCAAACTATTTGTAAGAGTCAATTGTTTTAACAGAGCCTCTTTATTCACACGGATGCCCATGGAAGATAATTCGAAGCTGCAGTTCAATACAGGATTCCAGACAAGGATATCTCCGTTTAATCCGGTATAGCCGGCAGTATTGGGAGTACTCCAGTCATCATAATCTGCCGCTCTGCCATCGTGTGCCTTTCCGTTGCTCAGTTTACCGCCGATTCCGTATATAAATACAGCACCGTATTTTTCTGCAATGGCATGTTCTCTTTGTTTTGGTGTTTTGCCGGGGTATAATTGAAGAAGCTCTTCTGAAGATATAAATGTAATGTCTTCCGGTAATATTTTTTTGAGGTGAGGATATTCTTTCTCTACTTCTTTTTCAGTTTCTTTCAGAGCTTCATATATAGATTTCACTGTTTTTTTTAAAAAGGTGAGGTTCCTTTGTTCGTGCCGGATACGTTTTTCCCAATCCCATTGATCTACAAAAATAGAGTGAATGGGAGAGTAGTCCTCGTCCGGCCGCAATGCATGCATATAAGTCAGGATACCTTCGCCTTCTTCGATTTCTAAATCTTTTAAGCGCATTCTTTTCCATTTTGCCAGGGAATGGACAACCACCGCTTTTCTCTCGTCCAGTGCTTTTACCGGGAAGGAAACCGGACGCTCTATACCATTCAAATCATCGTTGATGCCTGTGCCGTCCAATACCACCAAAGGGGAAGATATAGGGATTAGATTTAGGTTTTGTGTTAAATATTCTGAAAACTTACGTTTGACAAAAGTGATAGCCTGTTCCCGCTTGAGTAACTCTCTTCCCTTAATCTTCTCTTTCTCGATAATCATTATCTCGCTCGTTGGATTAAAAATCGTTAATATTTTTATAAATTATATGCAATAGTTATACAAAAATACAGATTTTATTATTGATTGTATAATATATTGTGGTTTTTGTTGAGATATTGAGCGCATATCGGCTTGCTTTTAGATTTCTTTGTAAATTTTTGTATTTTTATGTATGCATATACCGGAAGAGTTATTACACTTTATCTGGCGATTTAGAATATTTGACCAAACGGACCTAAAAAGCACGGATAATGTAGATATCAAAATTATAAGTACAGGGAGCCAAAATTATGATGGAGGACCGGATTTCTCATACGCTAAACTTTTAATAGGAAATACCGAATGGGTGGGCGATGTAGAGTTACATATACTTGAAAAGCATTGGAGTGAACATAAACACCACCAGGACGAAAATTATAACAAGGTAGTGCTGCATGTAGTATGGCAGTTGGACCAAAGGCAATATCGGCAAGACAACACTGTTTTACCCACTTTAGAACTTCAAAAATATGTGGAGAAAAAGCTTTTAATCCATTATCAGGATTTAATGAAAAATAAGGATTGGATACCTTGTGCGAGCCATCTGTCGAAAATATCCGTTTTAGATAAAGAGCAGGTTTTGGGAAGAATGGGGGTGGAGCGGTTGGAGTTTCGTTATTTACAGATAGTAGACAGGTTAGAGAAAAACATTCAGAATTGGGAGAAAATATTTCATACTTTATTTTTCCGGGCTTTTGGTATGAAAGTTAATGCAGAAGCTTTTGAGAGATTGTCAGAAGTAGTTTCTATGGATTTTTTATTTAGAAAAAGAGAACACCCGCATACTATTTCTGCACTTCTTTTTGGGCAAGCTGGATTTTTGAATAATGGAAAACTTAAGGATAGATACTATCAGGATTTACGGAGGGAGTTTCTGGCTTTGCGGGAAGGGATGCATTTGCCTTCTATGTCTCTGGTAGAATGGAAATATCTACGGATGCGCCCTTACAATTTTCCTTCTTATCGTTTAGCGCAATTAGCAGCAGTTTTATCACAATATCCTCTTCGCCTATCTGTTGTTTTAGAGACTGAAGATGTTAAAAAAATTACGGAAGCATTAGCCGCTGTCGAAATGGATGTTTATTGGCAAACACATTTTCGGTTCGGAAAAATTACTTCTAAAAAGAAGGCGAATATTTCGGAAAATTTTATTCTACATTTAACCATCAATGTGTTTGCACTTGTCAAATTTGCTTATGGTAAATATTTTAACCAATATAACCATTGTGAAACGGCAATAAACTGGCTGCAGCAGATCAAAGCAGAAAATAATGCTCTTGTACGGAAATTCAGAGAGTTGAGCATGCCTTTGGAATCTGTATCCGACAGTCAGGGTGTGCTGCATTTGCATTCTGAATATTGCCACAAGAAGCGTTGTTTAGAATGTGATATCGGCCGGCGTATATTGAGCAGATAAGCTAAACTATCTTACTGGATAATACGGATTGGTTTATCAGAAGAGTGTGGCCTGCTCAGAATCTTTATCAGGGATTTTGAGATTTGTACCTAACTCTTTATTGAGTTGCTTGATGAAGTGGGCAGCTAACAAGGGCGATTCTTTCTCAATATTCTGATGCACGAAAAAATATAACTTTTGCAAGCCGGCAAGCTTCCATTCTTTAATTACCTTTACCCAATCTGATAACCTATTGTAATCTGAAGGATGGTTGGCTCCTACATACCTTATAAAAGCAATAGGGGTAGTCAGCCGCATATGCAGCATATCTCTTCGGCCTGCAGTATCGACCAATACATTAGTCATCCCTTTATTTTCCAGTAATTTATGATATTGCTGACTGTAATTAGGTTCGGAAAACCATTCCGTATTTCTAACTTCTATGGCTAAAGGGTAACCCTTTGGAAACTCATGGAGAAAATGCGTTAACCTGTCCAGATCTTTTGGTTTGAAGTTTTCACGCATTTGCAAAAAAGCCATGCCCAATCTATCTTCAAACAATACGGTTGAATCCACAAATGCTGTGACCATTTCATTTGTATTTAAAAGCCTTCTGAAATGGCTGATAGATTGTGGGATTTTAGGGAAAAACTTAAATCCTTCCGGAGTTTTTTCTTTCCATATTTTCACCTGTTCTTTAGAAGGGGAATTGTAGAAAGTCGCGTTCATTTCTATAGCATTGAATTGCCTTGAATAGTATGAAAGTTCATCTTTCGTCCCGCGTGGATAAAAGCCTTTTAAGTCTTTTCTATTCCATTTTGCACAGCCCACATACACTTCCATAGGGGCGTCATTTTTATTTTCTTCTAACAGTTTCCTCGTTTCCGGTGCGGTATCGGGGAGGGAGAAGTCTATATCTTCCGGATTACTTACCTGACCAAATTTCATAGGGATAAATATATACAATTTGTCGGGTTGATGAAAAAACAAAAGGTATTTGGACGTTATTACTGTTAAAGAACTTTATATCTTTTACCGCCTTATTAGTGTTATATATCCTTTAAAAGTATCCCATTTTCCACGTGTTAATACCCGTAATATATAATAATAGGTACCTTCATTTAAATGGGCACCATCCCAATCATTTTTATACGATTTACTGTGGTAAACCATATTCCCCCATCGGTTATATACCATGAATTCATTTTCAGGGAAATCTTGTAGGCCTTCTATTTCAAAGTAATCGTTTATGCCGTCTCCATTTGGCGTGAATACATTGGGTATTTTGAAAATTAAAACTTGCTTATTTACGGAAGCTGTATTGTTATTATAGCTCGGATCAGGTTCTTCTGCATGTGCGGTAGCGGTATTTTCTATCCAGCCGGGTTCCAATGCTTTAACTCTTATCCGAAGCTCTTCTGTTTGTCCGGCAATCAGGGACTCAATGTGCCAGAATATTTTATGAGTAGATACTTGATGCTTTACTTCCCCTGTATATTCTGGAAGAGCACTTATATACTCTAATGAAGGGGGTAAATCATCGATCACTTCTATTTTATTAGCTGTATATTCACTGTTATTAACTACATACAGTTGGTATTCAAACTCGTCATTTAAGTATACAGGATCAGGATCGACGAGTTTTGAAATCTGAATGTCCACTTCTACATGTTTTCCCTGTTCATTGATAATAATCTCTACAGGATCAGACAGCTCAGATGCACAAACATCATTAAGGCCAATTACTGTATAGAGACCTTCCTGTTGGGTAATCAATATTTCGTCATGCTCTCCATTGATCGGTTCACCATTTAAAAACCATAAATAGCTTAACGCATCCGTAGAACGTGCTTTGAGGGTTACTGATTGTCCTTCTGCAATCTGGCGGCTGGGCCATACCTGTGCCATGCCGCCAAATGCAACGAATAAAAGAAGGGATAATACCAGCGTTATTCTCATTCTTTTAAAAAAGGAGGGACTCTGCTCTGTAGATCCTTTGGTTTTTGAATGTGATGTTTAGTTTTCTATAAATTCAATCGTAGGTTTACCTGGTTTTGGAGTGACTTCTATTATTGTCGGTTCTGTTCCTCCAGCTATTGCGGTATAGGGCCCGGATGCTTTTACCTCGTAGCTTACAATAGCGTAATAGTTCCACAAGCCTACTTCTGCATCATTGTTATCATTTATAAGGTATTCATCCTCATGAGCATCGGTGATAGGAGTAGCCGTTTCAGGATCGAAAGCGGTACCTGATTCAACTTTATACCAATTATATACCAGTTCGAAATCCTCAATTGTTGGGTTTTCAGCAGTATAAGGTGTCTGCGTGTTCCAATCTACTGATGTATCATAATTAACGGTGGCTGTTAAAACCCCTGCTTCGGATAGATCGTCGGCACAATAGATTTCTTCACCCGTAAAATTAACTTCGGTTGTCAGCGGAGCTAATACAAAAACAGTAAATTCCTCCGGATCAGAAATACAGATTTCCCCATCTGTGTAGCCTTGGGCAGTAAAGGTATAAAATCCGGGAGCCAATTCGTTTACACTGAGTTGATTATTTATGGTTGTTCCGGAGATCACAGGCATGGCACCACTTTCTAAAGCCGTACCGCTGACGATACCGTCGCCGCCACCGCCATCATTGGTAATGAACCAGTCAAAGTCTGTGAAAGCTATGCCTTCCGTGCCTCCATTGTCCGTACTATTCTCTGAAGCTGTCAATGTAAATCCGTTTCCGCCATAAACAAGGATAGGGGTGGTGCCGTCCCCGCTTAACGGCGGACGAAGGAGGCTTTGATCTCCTGATGAAATCTGAGCGGTTGCTAAGAAGCCGGTTCCCATTATCAGAAGAAAGGTTAACAGGTTTGTTTTTGTGTAAAAAAAAGAATTTTTCATGATTGTTGTTTTAATAGGGTTATTGATTTTATATTTAGTTTTCGTTATTTGATAGGGTTAGCTGTGGTGATCCCGGCTTGTGGAGTGTATTTACACGTATGGGTAGGCGGGGAGATTCGATTAAACATTCTATCGGACGGGTACTTACGTAATATGTTGCCGAAGTATCTAAAGGTGGGGTAAGGTAATTCTCCCCTTCCCATAGGGCTGTCCCTCCCTCAGGTTGCGTATACCACTTTAAAGTAGAACCATCAGGAGCTGAGGCGGTTAGTAGGACGGTGTCTCCTTTGCAAATATCTACTTCTTCGATTTCATTGATTATCGGTAATTCAGGAAGCCGATTTATTTCGTATATGCGAAGCCTGTTTAATACGTCTGCGACTCCGCCCATTTTTATTTCAATGCGATCAAAAGAACCTTCTATAGGGATGATTAATTCGTATTTATTGGATGAACCGGGCAATAAACGTAGGGATAATAAATTTGATGCTTTAAGAGGTTGCCCCACAGGAACTGTTCTTAAATAAGGCTGTATAGTGAAATCATTCAACAATCCTAAATCTAATAATCCACCATCTGGGTTTTGCAATATCATTTGGGTTACCTGATTAGAACGGGAGGCTGTTTGGAAGATAGTAGTGTGATAAACTTCACTTAAAACTTGAGCACCTGTGTTAATTTCGGTGTAAGTATTTGGATTCCCATCTATTGCATTCCAAGGGTTATTTACGGTGCCGGTGGCGCTCGCTAAATCAACCGATCCGGCGCGTACTCCGGATAATATATCAATAGCTTTGTCCTTTTCATCACAGGGTAAGATAGCATCCTCGAGGATATAGGCGTGGAATAGAGACATGGATGCCCCAGCACCGAGAGTAGATGTAAGTCTAATTCGTATACCTTGAAAATCTACATTTGGAACAATTGTTATTTCCGCCTCGCCATCTCCATTTAATAACGATAATAATGATGATTCTGATATAGAGTTTCCTACGTTTGAATAATTCGTTCGCCGTAAGTTATTAATTGGTTGAATTATTACGGTGTTTCCTAATCCTAACAAACTAGAAGGAAGAGATATTTTTAAAGTTATAGGTGTCCCAGCACTGAATGTAGGAGAGTTATTAGCATTATCAGCCGATGGGTTAGGATTAAAATCGAGTACTTGTTCTGCATATAAACCCAATGCTCCTACTGTAAATTTTAAAGTTGATGCATTATGGGGTTGTCCATTTACTGCTCTCCCTTCATTCTCAATAGAGCCTCCGAGACCTAAAAGCCTTACTGAAAAATCATACTGTCTGCTCGCATATTTCCTTACCTTATCCTGTCCCCATCCTTCATGTATTGCCAAGAGCAAGACTGTCATAAATAATAGCCTTAAAAAGAGAGGAGAAGATTTAGGATATAACCTCATGATTTTATTTAGTTTACTTGAAGGAAAAAGCACCAATAAAAATAAATGCTAAGCCAGGTTTATACAATTAGTTAACTCTTGATTTGTAGTTTGCTAAAACTATGTTCCTTGATTGATTCCTTAATTAATGCGTTAAGTAAAGAAGAGGAAAGAGTGTGTTTGGTAAACTTTGTTTATTCATGAGCATAATTTTGTTATAGGTTAATTAGGATTGCTTTGATAATAATACCTTTTTAAATATACTCTAAACTAAATAACAAAGCAAATATTTTTTGAAAGGAAATTGTAAAACCTCCGAAGTATGAAATTTATATCTTCCGGATTACCTACCTGACCAAATTTCATAAGGATAAATATATACAATTTGTCGGGATGAAAAATCAAAAGGTATTTGGAAGCTGAAAATAGAGAAGTCTTTTTTTTTAGTCTATACTGACTCATCCTCTTGACCTCTGATTTTAGTCAAAAAAAGTACATAAATGCTGATTACTCCGGCTTAAATCATTAGTTTTAAATATTCGGTTCATAATCCCTGTTTCAGGCTGCTTAATAAATGGTGAGCTACAAATGAAAGAGATAGCTGTTTATTAAAGGGACAGGAACAATAAGCTTTCCGTAAAGGATCTGACACTAAAGTTTTACAAGCGAATTCCGGTTTTAATTAAAATAAAACGATATGAATGTTTTGGTGATACTGGGCCACCCCCGCAAAGAGAGTTACTGTGGAGCATTGGCGAAGGAATATATAAGAGGAGCGGAGGAATCGGGTGCGAAAGTTGAGAGTTTAATACTGACAGATATGCAATTTGACATAAATGTCGTCGTGCCCTCTCCACAGCATCAGTATATGGAATCCGATCTGATCAGGGCAAAAGAGCTCATTCTTTGGTCCGATCATTTGGTGTTTATATACCCTACTTGGTGGGGAAACATTCCTGCATTGTTAAAAGCATTTCTAGATCGCATTTTTATACCGGGTTTTGCTTTTAGGGAATTACAGTTTGATACTTACGATAAATTGTTGAGCCCACGAACGGCACAGATTATCACAACGATGGACACGCCTTTGTTGATATATAGGTTTTTGAACGCAGCTCCCGGAACAAACGCGCTGGCAGGTTCTACACTTAAGTTTTGCGGAATAAGTCCTGTGCGTACATTGCATTTGAGCCCGATAAAACATTCTTCGCAGGAAAAAAAACAACAGTGGCTGAGAAAAGTCTATTTAAAAGGCAAAGCCCTTGAATCTGGAGTATTGACCCCTTGGGAAAAGTTTAAAAGAAAAGTCAACCCCTGGATAAAAGCGATCAGGTTACAATTTTATCCCATGACTTTTTTCGCTTATAGTGCCGGTGCCTTTGCTGCATCGAAATTTAATCAAGGTTTTGACGTAGCCGTGTTTTTACTGGGTTATTTACTTTTATTTTTACTTGAAGTTATTGTCGTTTTCAATAATGAATACCATGATAAAGAGACGGATAAACTTAATAAATCCTACAGCATTTTTTCCGGAGGTTCCCGGGTTTTGGTAGAGGGGCTTATTTCAGATGAAAGTATCCACAAAGCGGCTAAGAACCTGTCATTGGTAAGTTTTGTTATGGCATTGGTAGTCGCGTACTTATCGGCAAGTCCTTTTCTAATTACCTTGTCGCTGATATCTGTTCTATTTATGCTGGCTATTTCTTATACGGCTCCTCCATTGAAGTTGTCTTATAACGGTTTGGGAGAGATAACGGTGGGTTTTACACATAGTTTTGCAATGATCCTCAGCGGGTTTGTATTTCAGGGTGGGGGTATGGGGGAAGGGTTTCCATGGTTGTTGGGTGTGCCGTTATTTCTATCCATACTTCCAGCCATCATCATGGCGGGTATTCCGGATTATTTTGCAGATAAACAAGTAGGAAAAGGTACATTAGCTGT
>JAJYRG010000099.1 GCA_021794195.1 Bacteroidota bacterium | reverse complement strand
ATGAAATAGAATATCCGGACCGGATTTTATGTTTATTCTTCTTTCTTTTGTTCTTCTTTTTCTTCTTCAAATAAGGGAAGTTCTTTTAGGATATTATACCAGGAGATGATTTTCTTGATATCAGAAGTGTATACTCTCAGTTCGTCATGCTCCGGAGCTACTTCTCTAAAAAATTCTCTCAGATCTTCTCCACTGGCTTTTGAGTCTGGAATTTCCTCAGATTCTTTCATCTTAGTGAAGATACTTTCTAACTTTATTTCCTCTTCCAAACCATAGATAGTAATATCTTCTAAGGTAGCCAATTTCGTTTTTTTCATATTGACCACTGATTTGATTTTTTTGTCATCTAAAGTTTCAATGATAAACCCGCTTTTATTCTGCCCGATTAATTTGAACAGCCCCGGTTTTCCTGAAACGGAAACGATAGCTTTAAGATTCATAAGCGTTTAAAAATTAGTCTTCAATAATTTCAATACTGTTAATGACATCACCTTCTACTATGTTGTCAATGACGTCTAAATTTTCTACGACTTTTCCAAAGCAGGTGTGATTCCCGTCTAAGTGAGCCGTGTTATTTCGGCTATGGCAGATAAAAAACTGAGATCCTCCAGTATTGCGGCCGGCATGGGCCATTGATAACACACCTCTATCGTGATATTGGTTATCACCGGATAATTCGCAATCTATTTTATATCCGGGACCACCTGTGCCCGGTATGCCGGTTGCATCCGGACGTGTATTCGGACAACCTCCTTGGATAACAAAATCCGGAATGACTCTATGAAAACTTAACCCGTCATAAAAACCTGATTTCGCTAATTTGATGAAGTTTTGAACCGTATTTGGGGCATCTTTCTCATAAAAAGTGAGAGTCATATCCCCTTTTCCGGTTTTAATTATTGCTTTGCTCATGACATTAATTTTTTAGAATTTTCAGGGACAAAGATACATTATATTTGAGACTTGTCTTGATTATTTTAGGATTGATTGTGCCGTTGGATTTTAAATCGTCTTCGACTTTATGTATATTGGGGTACCCTATTTTTTGATAATGAATAAATTAGCAATTCGGAATTGGGCTGAAGCAGACCGACCGAGAGAAAAACTGATCCAACAAGGCCGAAGAGTATTAAGCGATGCAGAACTTATTGCTATCTTATTAGGATCAGGCTCAGCCAAAGAGTCTGCAGTGGATTTAGCTCAACGTTTGTTGGCAGATGTGTCTAATGATTTGCATAGGCTGTCTAATCTTGAAATAGAAGATTTATCAGAGTATAATGGGATTGGCCCGGCAAAAGCTGTAAAAATCATTGCTGCTTTAGAATTAGGCCGTCGGCGAAAGGAGAAACAGGTAGAGGAAAAACCAATGTTAAACAGTAGCCTAAAAGTTTTTAAACATATCCAACACAAACTTATGGATTTACCTCATGAAGAGTTTTGGGCACTTTATTTAAATACTTCATGCCGATTAATAGGCATGAAAGTGATCAGCAGGGGAGGGAATGACTTTACTCCTGTAGACATACGTATTATTATACGGGAAGCACTCGTCAAAAGAGCACACTCCATTATTTTAGCCCACAACCATCCGTCCGGTAGTTTGCAACCCAGCGAGGCTGATAAATTCTTGACGGAAAAAATTAGAGGGGGAGCGGAGTTATTAAATATACGGGTAAACGATCATCTCATCATCACAGATACTGAATATTTTAGTTTTAGAGATGAAGGTCTTATGGATTAACAAAAGAGATATAGACCTAAAATGAAATAGAGTTTTTTTAAATCTTAAATATTTAAGAGGAGCTCTTGAATTTTCCGATTGATTTTTCTATCTTTGCCCATCGTTAAGTAATTAATTTTTATTATAATCAAAAAACATGTACGCAATAGTAGATATAGCCGGACAACAATTTAAAGTTGAGAAAGACCAGTATCTTTATGTAAATAGACTGCATGATGATGAAGGCGCTAATATTGAATTTGACAATGTATTATTGGCAGATGACAATGGAACCGTAACTTTAGGAACACCACAGATTGAGGGAGCTAAAGTTGCCGCAAAAGTTTTATCTCATTTAAAGGGAGATAAAGTTATTGTGTTTAAAAAGAAACGTCGTAAAGGATATAGAAAAAAGAACGGACACCGTCAATTGTATTCTAAAATCCAAATTACAGACATCACTATATAATTCAAAAGGTTTTACCAGACGAAAGTCATAAAAATAAGGACAAGATATGGCACACAAAAAAGGAGCTGGAAGTTCGAAAAACGGTCGCGATTCGCACAGCAAGCGTTTAGGAGTTAAGATTTATGGAGGGCAACATGCTACAGCTGGAAATATTATCGTACGCCAGAGAGGTACGAAGCATTACCCTGACGAAAATGTAGGTATGGGTAAAGACCACACTTTATTTGCATTGGTAGATGGAAAAGTAGCTTTCCGTAGAAAAGCGAATAAGAAATCTTATGTATCCGTGATTCCAAAGGAAGAAAATTAATTTTTTTGTTTATATTTTAAAAAGCGAATTCCATATGGAATTCGCTTTTTTTATTTTTAGCTTAAGCTTAATTCGCTTTTTGAAAGTAGGTATGTGAAAACTTTGAAAGGGTAGATGGTAAAGGAAATACCTATGTTAAATATTTGTATATTAATTGAGCTGTTTTTTGTGATGCTCCTGGTTTTCCCAATTTTTCAGAGAGTTTCTCGTAGTTTTCCAATACGCTTTTTCTATATTCAGAATTGTTAATTAATTCGGCTAATTCCTCAGCTATATCCCAGGTATTACACTCTTTTTGAATGAGTTCATTGACAGATAAGAAACCATTGATAAGGTTTACCAAAGAGATGAATTTTACTTTAATCAATATTTTAGCCAACCAAATGGATAGGCGATTTGCTTTATAAACGACAACCTGTGGAGTATGGATCAATGCTGCTTCCAGTGTGGCTGTTCCGCTCGTTACTGCAGCAGCTTCCGCATTTTTAAGCAAATCATAGGTCTGGTCGAACACTATATCTATATTCAAGCCTCCTGTATATTTTTCATAATAATTTTTGTCAAAATTTGGAGCGCCTGCAATGACTAATTGATAGCCTGGGAAGAGGTAATACAAATTGATTAATTCAGGAAGAATTTTTTCGAGTTCCATCTTTCTACTGCCCGGTAATAAAGCGATAATAGGCTTATTATCAAGCCCGTTGTCCTTTCTGAAATCCGGATTAAATGTATAATCTTCTATAGCATCCAAGAGCGGATTGCCTACGTAGTCAACCTCCATGTTAAACTGCTTGTAAAAATCTACTTCGAAAGGTAGAATACAGAACATATGGTCTACTACTTTTCTGATTTTATTAGCTCTACGCTGATTCCAAGCCCATATTTTAGGAGAGATATAATAAAAAACCTTGATATTATGCTTTTTAGCGAAGGAAGCTAATTTTAGATTAAAGCCGGGAAAATCAATCAATATTAACGCATCGGGCTTAAAATCAAGCACATCTTTCTTTGCTTTTTTAAGATTTTTCAAGACAGCGTTTATATTTTTAGCTACCTCTATAAAACCCATGAAAGCTGTTTCTGAAATATGAATAAAGGGTGCCTTTTGAGATGCATTTTGCATTTTATCTCCACCGATAAAGCGATACTCTGCCTTTGAATCTATAAGGCTCAACTCTTTCATCATATTAGCTCCATGCAAGTCTCCTGAAGCTTCGCCTGCTATTATATAATACTTCATATCGGGATAAAAATAAAACTAAAGATAAGAAATCTAAAAACGATGTGAAAAAATCATTGTCCTCATTTTTGATTTTAGATACCCTCTACAATAGATAATAGCTAACCTTTCTTATGAAGATAATTAATAACGCTCAGTTTAGGGATAAACTCCTCAATTATATTCTTTATTATACGAAGCAATAAATACCTTCCTTATAGAGTAAAACAAATTAAAACGTAAACATCAGGTTAGTAAATATATTTCTTCCCATCTGAGGAATACGATTCCAATCTGCAAAAGTAGTATATCTTCTGTCTAAGAGGTTATCTACGCCCACGTTGATATATAGTTGCTTTGAATAACCTTGTAGATTAAAAGCTTTACGTAAGGATAGGTTAAGCAATAGATAATCGTTTACTGGTGACTCTCCATAATAAGTACTTATCGCTTTATGCTTTGCAGCTCCTTCCACGGCTAGGTGCATCGTGTACTGATTTTTACTAAATTCAAGTTCACTATTATACGAAAATGGCTGTATTAACGGGAGATTGTGTTTTTCATTATCTCTTCCTATACGGTAGGAGAGGCTTGATTTCCATTTTAAATATTCTTTTAAACTTACTTTTCCTTCTAAAGAAGTGCTGAATAGATTTGCGAAATCCAAAGCTGTGTACATTTTCACACCTTTGGCTCCGATAGTCATAGAATTAATTCCGTCTATGGGTTTGCCGATGATGTGGTTTCGAATATGAAAATAATCTCCTTTTAATTTTAAAGAATGCCCATTCTTTTGATAGCTTATGGCCAAATTACTTTCTAGAGATGTTTCATTGGGCAGAGAAGGTGAACCTATATAATCATATTTATCAAAAGAATTAAAAAGGTAAAAACCATATCCCTCAGATACATCCGGTGCTCTTTCTCCATAACCTGTGCCGAAAGATAATTCTATATTTGAAAAATCATATAAAACATTTGCATTCAAACTTTTTAAAAGTCTATTATTTGAAGACTTGATGTCCGGGTAGAATATTTTTAGATTTTCAAAACCGGATTCATCCCTTATTTTGGCATGCTGATAAGCCAGACTTCCTGAAAAATCAAGCTGTACGCTCGAGGTAAGATGGATTTGATCACGCAAGTACAGCTGCGTCTGGGAAGATAAGACATCTGGCCAAGTCAACATAAACATATCCTTCTCATCTCCTTGATTGGGGTACATAGTCATCTCGGCCAACGAAGCGTTTTGATAGCCTGAAAGTTTAGCATTTATACGGTGTTTTGCCCGCTTAAGGTGAACCTGAGTATAAAACCCTCCGGTTTTACTCCATCCTGGCATATCCATCCGCACAGGCACATCGGGTCTTTTTGTATCATCCATAATGTGGGTAATGCTGTTATAGTATACCTTTGTTTTCCACTCATGGATAAAGGGGTTATCTTTCGGAAAGTAATTGTATTGTGCGGAAAATATACCTGCTTTTGCTGTAGCCACATCCATAGGCAGAGCCGGATAACCTACATCTACAGCGTGATCATATATTATGGAACCTTCTATGATATGATGGTCCGTTAGTTTATATCCTCCGATAGCGGAAGCATTATATTTAGTAAATTGGGAGAAAGGTATTTCCAAATTGCCTCCCGCTTTATAGTTCGCTGCATTCCTGTAGGTGAAGCTTATATCCGTAAAGTACTTTTTATGACTGTTTTCTAAAGCAATTCCAGTGATTTTTTGCTTATTGGCAGATTCATAGCCTATAAAAGCATGGCCGGAGGTGCCTTTCATATTAAAATCACTTTTCTTACGTACAAGATTGATAGAGCCTGATATGCTCATCCCATGTTCATTTCCTTTTTGACCACTTGCAATATCTACGGAAGAAAGATTCGTTACCTCTACATAAGAGGTAATGGGATCCATTTTATCTGTACATGCGCTGAAAATATGCATACCGTCAATGGTGATATTGCTGCGTTCTGAACCCATACCGTTGATCATAGGTTCCCAGGCATAAGCTCCCCTTTTAATCATATTGATGCTGTTGGACCCCTCGATATATTTATTAATATCAGCAAGTTGATTTTTACTTTCTGTATATAATTCGGTTTTGCCAAAAATGGTTATTTCATCGAGATGAATAGACTTATGTGTATATTCAGCAGTATCCTTACTTTCTTTCACTATATTATTTTGCGCTGACAGGTAATGATGAGGGAACGCAAGATATATAAGTAATAAAAAAATATACAAAAAGATGTTTATAACAGATCTCTTGCGCGTAGTTTTATTGTTTTTCGAATACTTTTTGTGTGACATTTTATTATACTTTTTTTAAACAAAAAGAGGAATATCAACTGTTTGCTGATCCTTTTCAGCAAACAGTTGGCTTTCTTCTCTTAATAAGAAAATTTGCTAAAACTCCAGCTCAAAGTAAACAGAGCTTTTTTCATTTTCCTTTGTGACTTTCTCTCCTTTTATCACATTTTTATGACTATCGATGATCTTGAGGTTTAATCGCCAATATCCCGACATACTTAAATTGAGGGTACCTATGTACTCTCCTTTATCATTTTTTTGGATTAAGTTTTTGTTATTCGGAGAATCATGATTATCCATACTCGGCATTCGCGGATCCAAATCTATTTCCCAGCCATTCACCTCTTCGTACTTTTCGTGATCACTGGATTTAAGTAAAACAGCTGAAATGATGTTGCTCCCCATCTTGGGTTTTTTAGGATCTATCAATGCTATGGTATATTCTTCGTTTTCATAGGCGAATGATTGTACATTTTTATGACGTTTAGGTAAGCTGTTTACTTTTAAACCTATTGTTTCAGTTACAGAATTCTGATTGTAAGTGTATTCTACCAATAACTCCCAATAAGATTTTTCGTCTGAAGCCATGGTGAATACCACGTATCCTTCGAAAGTAAAATCTGGATCCGTCGATTTGACTAAAGAGGAGTGAGGCGAAGAATGCTGCATAGAGGGCATATGCATTACCGGTCTCCAAAAACCCTGATCCACCTGTACAAGGTTTTCTTGTGCTTTGTCCAAAATTTTTATCCAGATTTTATTATAACCTACTTGCAAAGTTTTGCTTTGGCTATATATTTCTATGTGCTCATTCGAACCTTCATAGCTTTCCACTAATTTTAAAGAATGGATTGTTTCTTCGGGACCTTCGGTGTTTTTTTCGCAAGCACTGAGATATACTGTCATTGCTGCGATCAAAAATATATATAATCGTTTCATTGTTTTTTATTCATGATTAAAGTAAAGGAAGAGCATTAAACTTTTTGCGCAGTATTATCTACAGACAGCGTTTTTGAATCTGCGATAAGAGATATAGACGCAATCAGTCTATCGGATAGAAGTATGCAGTCTGTGCCTCTCTAGGAGGTTGATTCTGCTTATACTAAAGGACCATTAACGTATTGATTCTCCGTATTTATGAGATCAATTGTTTTCGTCTTCCAAAAAAAATAGTAAAGATTGAAAAAAGAGAAAAATCTAAGCTTGAGGAGGTTTTTCTGAAATTTCCGGAGTAAAAGAATAGGCCTTTAATAAGTAAGGCACAAAGTGATCTATGGAATACCTAAAGCTTTTAAGACAAAAATCATATTGGCCGTTGGAACCCGTATTAAAAACCCGAGTTCTGCTCTTGAGGGACTCTATTAAATTTGCTGAAGTATTTGAAGAAGAGTTTGACTGCCCTTCATTTAAGAGGCATAAAATTTCACAGGATAAATCATTGCATTCATCTTGAAGCGAACAAAGATGTTTGTGAGTGTTTTCTGCATAAAAATCCTTTTGATCCAGGGCTTTTGTTTTTAAAATCCCAAGCAGTACAATTACTACTGACAGATATTTTAATATGTATGGGACGGGCATCATTCGCCAAATTACTTTCTTCTTGTGATTACTAAAGTAAAGATACCCTTAGGAGTTTATATAAAAAGTAATATTAGTGGGGGAATTAAATGATATTATACATTTTTAAAGCATTCCAAATCCCGTCTTCATCTACATGATCCGTGACATAATCGGCAGCCCTCTTCGTTTCTTTTGTTGCATTCTCCATAGCTATGCCGATACCGGTATATTTGAGCATTTCTACATCATTTCCTCCGTCACCGAAAGAAATAGTCTGGCGGGGGTCTATATTTAGTTTTTTGCAAAATATTTTTACCCCATTTTTTTTACTTTGTCCTTTCGGATTCACGTCTGCAAATGCCGGGGACCAGCGTGTAGCTAATGAATTGGGCATCACGCGTTGCATAAAGGCTGTTTCTTCTTCTTCCGCTATGAAAATATTCGCTTGTAAAACGGAAGAACTGTCAAAATCATTAAAATTTCCGACGGGGGGCACGGGTAAATTGAGCTGTGCATATACCGATTGAATTTCTGCCGTAACGTTGTGTATGAGCACTTCTTTTTCAGACATAAATGAAAAGCTCAGCGAGGTGTTTTGGGCTTCTTGTAATACAGACTCTACATCTTCAGAAACTAAGCCTGATTTTAACAGCAGTTCATTGTTTTTGTCTACACAATATCCCGCATTAAAAGTTATGAAACCATCGAAATCCAAATACCGGATATGATCCAAGTGATTGATGGATCGGCCAGTAGAAATGATAACTTTGATTCCTTTCGACTTTAGCAATTCTATTGCTTTTTCAGTTGATTCGGGGACTTTATGAGTTTTAAAACTTACCAAAGTACCATCCACATCAAAAAAAACGGCTTTTATCTGATTTTTTGTCATATCCTGACAAAGATAAGGTAATTGCCCTAAGAAGCAATAATACTTACCTATTCTGCGGAATATGATACAAAAAAGGCTTACTAACCGGAGTTCATTTGTTCTTTGCCCGCTCAGAAATTAAATAAACTTTGATAGACAAGGCAACGCCGTATAGCGTGTTTATTTGATTCCCTTATTCTGTCTTTTCTCTTTGAAACGGCCATCTTCTTCCTGAAAGCTCCCCGAACTCCCCGCTATTCCTTAGTCTCCTTCATTCGAACTTAGCAATTTCAAAGCGTTCTGA
>JAJYRG010000015.1:10396-42885 GCA_021794195.1 Bacteroidota bacterium | reverse complement strand
TATAAAAACTGTGGATTGAAGCCCGTACTGTGTTCCGCCAGGAGAATAGGAATTTCAGGGTGTACGGAACGTATGGTTTTAATAGCATTGTCTATCAAATCCTTCAATTCCTCTTCGGTTCGCTCTTCGCCCAAATGGAGATTAGGCAGACAATCCAATACCACCATAGCCGGATTTTGCCGGTTAATAAAATCTAAAATAGGTTGCTCCAATTTACCATTACCCGAAAACCCTAAATTCACAAGGGGGTAATTTAATTCCCGGTGTAAGATATTTGTCCAGGCCATTCCCGGTCGCGTAGCACAAGCTCCCTGAGCGATAGAAGTACCATACACAATAATAGGTTTTTGTTTTGTGGCTGTCTTATATTTTATTCCCTGACCTGACGGAGTTCCGATTTGGAGCCATTTTACCTCGTTGTATAAAGGTAAGTACAGTCGGTAAGAAGAATTATGCGGGGTAGAAAACTCCCGGAAAGTATAGGAAACGGTATCTGCAAAATCATACTGGCCAGGTGCCCAGCTCCATTTTTGATTTTCAGCATCAAAAGCATATAAATCCACTCCGCTCACTCCTGTCGCGGGCATATGGTGCATTCCAAACCTTCCGGAAACCTCATAGCGGACGACCAACGTATCCGCATCTGTTTCAAAATCTATATACATGCCTGCGGATTGCTTTCCCAAGCGCCAGACAGCTGCCCGCACTTCTTTTTCCATAGAAGCCGGCAAGCGATGATAGTCAGCATCCTGATAAGTCCCCACCCGGCCCCGAACCGCACCACTATCCAAGGGATTTGACCAAACAAGATCTAAATCTTGTCCAAACGTAGAAAGAAACAGGCTTATCCATCCGAGAAAAACAAAAAAAGATTTATAAAACATATAAAATGATAATTCTAATGAAAGTGTAAATAAATTTAGGTAAATTTAAATAATAGCGTAGAGTTTTTCAGAATAATATTATCTTGAAGCGAAGAAAGATTATTTAAAATAAATGTTATGTCAAAAAAAGTATTATTAATAGTTGGAGATTATGTAGAGGATTATGAAGCTATGGTGCCTTTTCAAGCAATGGGTTCTGTAGGTATCCAAGTAGATGCGATAGCTCCTGATCGAAAAAAAGGTGAAGCTATTCCCACAGCAGTGCATGATTTTATAGGCGATCAGACCTACACGGAACTGCGGGGTCATAATTTCGTTATAAACAAAGATTTTGACGCGGTAAACCCAGAAGAGTACGATGGTTTATATATTGCGGGTGGACGCTCAGCAGAATACATCCGGCTCAACAAAAGAATATTGGAAATTACACAACATTTTTTCAAGAATGAAAAGCCGGTAGCCGCTATTTGCCACGGAATTCAAGTGCTGACCGCTGCTAATGTATTGAAAGGCCGTACCCTGACTGCTTATGTCGCAGTGGGGCCGGATATAGAATTGGCTGGGGGTACCTGGCAGGATATCCCAGCAGATAAAGCCATAGTAGATGGGAATTTGGTAACCTCTCCGGCCTGGCCCGGACATCAGGAAATTTTAAAAGAATTCTATAAATTATTGGGTATAACTATTCAATTCTAAATGGAAAAGAAAAGCACAAGGGGATGGTGGATCATCATTCCCCTCATCTTGGTACTTGTTTACTTTATATACGATGGTTTTACTCAAAAAGGCCTCAAAGATGTTCCCGGAGGGTTTAAAGAAGAAGCTTTCGTAAGAAACGAACAAAATAAAGGTGGTATTATCCGTATTTACGCCGTATCTGTAGCAGATATACAAAATGCTCAGTATGACGAAGCCGCAGAGTTGTTTCCGGTAAATGATTATGCGAGCACCACCACTGTCTATTTTTTTGACAAAAATAACGGATATCCTTCCGAGTTGACTTTGGAGCCTCCACATTTTGATACCACTGCCTATAAGGCGATCAGTATTATCAAAAGAACCGGCACAAAGAAATAATTACCCCACCGTTCATGCAAAATTTTATACCAAGGGATATAAGCTGGTTAAGCTTCAATGAGCGGGTATTGCAGGAAGCCGCTGATAAAAGCGTACCTCTTTATATGCGTATTCGGTTTCTCGGCATTTTTTCAAATAATTTAGATGAGTTTTTCAAAGTACGTGTAGCTGTTATTAAGCGAGCAATCGCCAAACAGCAAAACCCGGAACTTCTTTTTGAAGAGCCTCCGGAAACCACTCTTCACAGGATTAATAAAAAAGTACTCGAACTCCAAAGTCAATTTGAAAAGATATGGGAAAAATTACAGGAGGAAATGGCGAAAGAAGGCGTGTTTATCAAAGCGCCGGAAGAATTAAGTGTAAAGCAATATAAATTTGTTAAGAAATATTATCAAGATGAAGTAGAATCCAATGTCATCCCTTTGGTTTTAGACGAAACACAGGCACTCCCCTACTTGCGGGACGACAGTCTGTATTTAGGCGTCGCCATGCGCAAAACTATGGATGGAAATCCCAGACTGGCTATCGTGGAAGTACCTACTTTTGCAAATGATCGCTTTATAAAACTCCCTTCTGAAAAGAAACAAAAACATATCATCCTGCTGGAAGATATATTAAAAATAAATTTACCGTTAATATTTTCATATTTTGGTGTGGATAACTTTTCAGCGCATACTTTTAAAATAACACGGGATGCGGGGTTTGAGCTGGGATCAGATACACGAATTCCATTAGAAGTAAAAATAGCTCATGGTATTAAGAGCCGGAGAAAAGGGAAGCCCATCCGATTTACTTATGATCAGAATATAGACCAGATATTGTTTGGTTTATTGTTAACAAAACTTCAGTTAGATAAAAAAGACAGTATTATTCCAGGGCGGAAAATCCAAAATTTCAAACATTTTATGGATTTCCCCAATTTATTCAGAGAAAAGCATATCCCCAAAGAGCGCCGTCCTTTTAAACACCCAAAAATCAAAAAAACTCAACGGGTTACAGATGCGGTTTTGAAAGAAGATATTCTTTTATCTCCTCCTTATCATAATTTCCGGCCGATAATTGATTTGCTTAGAGAATCGGCAATGGATCCCCATGTAACCTCAATAAAAATATCAGTTTACCGGCTGGCATCAGACTCAAAGATCGCAAATGCACTGATTAATGCAGCTAGGAATGGCAAAAAAGTAACCGTTGTGATTGAACTCCAAGCTCGCTTTGACGAAGAAAACAACTTGGATTGGAAAGAAATCTTTGAAACTGAAGGGGTAGAAGTATTAACAGGCGTACCTAATAAAAAAGTACACAGCAAACTCTGCCTTATCCGAAAAATAAAAAAAGGGGAAAATATAAATTACGGCTTTATCAGTACGGGTAATTTCAACGAAAAAACAGCTGCTCTCTATGCCGATCATATATTATTAACCGCCGATAAAGATATCACTGAGGATATTTATCATTTTTTTGAGCTGCTGAAAAAGCCATCCCTCTTTAAATCTTCAAACTTCCCCAACTTTAAAAATCTATGGGTTAGCCCCAATACCTTAAGGAATACTTTAAACATGTATATCAATAAGGAAATAACTGCTGCAAAAAAAGGGGAAAAGGCCCATATCATTATAAAGGTAAATGCGTTGAGTGACCATAGACTTATTGAAAAAATCAGGGAAGCCGTAGAGGTAGGCGTACAGGTAGATATGATTGTGAGAAGTATCTTTTGTGCAAAAGTCCCTTCCTCTATGCCACACTTCAGGGCTATAAGTATTGTCGATGAATATTTGGAACACGCCCGGGTTTTTTACTTCTATAATGGCGGCGCTGAAAATACTTTTCTTTCTTCTGCGGATTGGATGGTGCGCAATTTAGATCATCGGTTAGAAGCTGCCGTAGAAATCAAAAGCCCGAAAATTAAAAAAGAGCTTAAAAAAATATTGGATATACAACTGCTGGATAATGTGAAAGCAAGGGTTTTAGATTCAGAGCTGAGTAATAAGTATGTACAGAACACGAAAGAAAAATGCCAGGCACAAATTGCTATTCATCAGTTTTTAAAAAGAAATAAATAGCTTTCAAAAAACTTTTCCTTCCTTTCTACTCCCTATCCTACCGGGTGTCCCGCACTTACTGTATCGGGGTTAAGGCTTTATAAAAGAACAATTTTAGGGCATAATCCCTTTACATACGTTCTTTTACCAAGTCCAGAACAAAGTCTAATTGTTCTTCCCGGCTCATTTTGGAATTGTCTAAAAAGACCGCATCTTCTGCTTTTTTCAAAGGGCTCACCTCTCTTGTCGTATCTATATTGTCCCGGTGTTTCAAATTAACAGCCACTTCTTCCAAACTGATCTTTTCGCCTTTTTGTAGCAGTTCCTCATACCTTCTTTGAGTACGCACTTCCGGCGAAGCCGTCATAAATATTTTCAGATCCGCATGAGGAAACACCACCGTTCCGATATCCCGTCCGTCCATAACGATATTCGTCCGCTCCCCAAGTTCGCGCTGCTGTCTGACCATGGCTTCGCGCACCTCTTTCAGAGCGCTCACTTCACTGACCCTATCCGACACATACATCTGACGTATATCCACACTCACATCTTTTCCATTCAAAAACAAGCGGTTTTCCCCATCTTTATTTTGTATGTGAATATCTATCTCTGCCAATGCTCGCTCCAAGGCTTCTTTATCCTCAAAATCTACCTCATTTTTAAGAAAATATAAAGTTACGGCCCTGTACATAGCACCGGTATCGATAAACGTAAAACCGAGTTTAACAGCCAGCGTTTTAGCTAAAGTACTTTTCCCACAAGATGAATATCCGTCAATGGCAATTATAAAAGTTTTTTCCTTCATAAAACCTGTTGTTTCCACAGATGGCAGTTTCCAATTCTTATTTTTTCTTTTTCTTCGTCGTTGTTCCGCCTCTTTTCTTTTTCTGAGGGGCTTCTTCTGCCCATTTCACCACATCTTCGTAGGTAATACTTTCCACCTCTGTTCCTTTAGGTATTTTCACATTTTGCTTACCAAAACGGATAAAAGGTCCCCAACGGCCGTTTTCTATACGGGCATCTGGATTTTCATCAAAGACCCGGATGATTTTCTCCCGATCTTTTTTTCTTTTTTCCTCTATAATTTCTATAGCCTGCGCATGAGTCAGCTCCATAGGATCCAGCTCTTTAGGAATAGAGAAAAACGCATTATTATGCCGTACATACGGACCGTACCGGCCTATAGCCACCGTCATTTCTTTGTCTTCATATTCCCCTACACTTCTTGGAAGTTTGAACAATTCCAAAGCATCTTCCAATGTAATGGTTTCTATCATTTGGCCATGGCGCAAAGAGGCATACTTAGGTTTTTCTTCATCGTCCTGACTCCCGATTTGTGCCAAAGGTCCAAAACGGCCTACACGGACACTTACAGGCTTTCCGGACTTCGGATCTGTACCTAAAACGCGTTCGTTAGAAGCCCGTTCCGCATTTTCGAGCGTATCCTTTACCCCTTTGTGGAAAGGGCCGTAAAAATTCTCCAGCATCTCTTCCCAGGCTTTTTGACCTTGAGCAATCTCGTCGAATTCTTTTTCTACATTTGCCGTGAAGTTATAATCTATAATCCCCTCAAAATGCTCCATCAAAAAATCATTCACAAGCATTCCTATGTTCGTCGGGAAAAGCCTGTTTCTTTCTGTTCCTGTAATCTCTGTATCTTTTTTTTCTGTTACTTCACCTTCATCTATCTTCAACACCACATACTCCCTTGGGGTTCCGTCCCTACTTTCTTTTTCTACATATCCCCTATTTTGAATGGTCGATATGGTCGGCGCATACGTAGAAGGACGGCCTATTCCCAGTTCTTCTAATTTTTTTACCAGCGAAGCTTCTGCATAGCGTGCCGGCGGACGTGTAAAGCGCTCTCTGGCTGTCATATCCCGCAAAAGTAACTTTTGCCCTTCATTAAGAGGAGGCAGTAATTTGTTTTCCGAATCTTTTTCACTCGGATCCTGATCTATATCCGCTGTTTCTAGATACACTTTCAAAAAACCATCAAATTTCAAAATCTCACCTGTAGCATTTAATCTTTCTTCGCGTGTAGAAACAGCAATTTTTGCTGTGGTTTTTTCAAAGGTGGCTTCGCTCATTTGGGAAGCTATTGCCCGCTTCCAGATAAGTTCGTACAGTCTTTTTTCGGAACGATCCCCGCTAATTGTATGCTGAGAGAAATACGTCGGCCGGATAGCCTCATGAGCTTCCTGTGCTCCTGAAGATTTGGTTTTATATTGTCTTCTCTTATGGTAATTTTCTCCGTATGCTTTCACTATTTCTTCTTCTGCGGCATTTAAAGCAGACTGGCTCAAGTTGACAGAGTCTGTACGCATATAGGTAATGCGCCCCGCTTCATACAACCGTTGAGCCAAATGCATGGTACGCCCTACCGAAAAACCGAGCTTCAAGCTGGCTTCTTGCTGTAGAGTCGAAGTCGTAAAAGGGGCTGCCGGATTTTTCTTTCCGGGTTTCTTTTCCAACTTTTCAACTTCAAAACCGGCCTCCAGACAATCTTTTAAAAACTGCGTCGCTTCTTCTTTTTTCTTAAACCGCTTGGGGAGTTCAGCTTTAAATAATTCTTTCCCGGTATCTGTGGTAAAGTGAGCAATCACACGAAACGCTGAATCGGGCTTGAAAGCAATGATTTCACGTTCTCTCTCTACAATAAGCCGTACGGCAACAGATTGTACACGCCCGGCCGACAAAGAGGGCTTTACCTTTTTCCATAATACAGGAGAAAGTTCAAAACCGACCAACCTGTCTAAAACCCGACGGGCTTGCTGAGCATGCACCAAATTTTCATCTATTCTTCGGGGTTCTTCAATGGCTTTTAAGATCGCCGGTTTGGTAATCTCATGAAATACAATCCGCTTCGTATTCTCATCTTTTAACTTTAAAGTTTCATATAAATGCCATGATATAGCTTCCCCTTCCCTATCTTCATCCGAAGCTAACCAAACAGTTTCCGCATCTTTAGCCAGCTTTTTCAATTCGCTCACTACCGCTTTCTTATCCGACGGTACTTCGTATTTCTGTTTAAATTTATTTTCTACATCAATGGCGTCGTCTGTCTTTACCAAATCGCGTATGTGACCATAACTTGATTTGACCAGAAAATCTTTTCCCAAATATCCTTCTATGGTCTTTGCTTTCGCGGGAGACTCGACAATAAGTAAATTTTTCGCCATCTATATTTTATTTTTTGCCAATATTACAAATTCTTTGGGGATTTGACTATAAAATCCCTTTTACATTTAAAATTACCGTGATTTTTTCGTGCCTTTGCCGGCAGGGAAAGCGCCTATATTTTATAAGGTAAATATTACTACTTCCCTCTACCTCCTTTCATCTTCCCAATTGCCCCGGGTTTATGCGTTGAAAAAAACCGGTCTTTAATATAGTACAAAAGGAATATAGATACAAGGTTTATCTTACACAGTACAAATTACCCGGCTTAACGTCTCAAAACGAAAAGGTTATGCACCTTATTATTTGTCTTATGCATTTTGCTGTTCAAAGTTCCGGTTTATTTCCTCTATCCATTTCAAGATTTTTCCACATCCTGCTTTTGTTTTTGCCGATGTTAAAGTATAATCCGGCACTTCTTCGAACAGGTGTAAAAGCTCTCTTTTAAAGAGATTGATATTCTCTTGAGCAAGTCTTCCTTTTACCTTATCGGCTTTTGTAAAAACGATATAAAAAGGGATCCCATTTTCTCCTAACCATTCGCAAAATTCCAAATCAATCTTTTGAGGCGGGTGCCGTACATCGATTAACAGCATCAAACATTGAAGCGACTCCCTCTTTTTCAGGTAATCACTGATAAACCGGGACCAGCTGTGCCGTTCTTTTTTAGACGCTTTGGCATATCCATACCCCGGTAAATCTACAATATACCAAGCCTCATTAATCATAAAATGATTGATCAGCTGTGTCTTACCGGGTTGCTGAGAAGTTTTAGCCAACTCTTTTCTATTGACAAGAGCATTGATCAAAGAAGACTTGCCCACATTGGAACGGCCAATAAAAGCATACTCCGGCAATTTAGCTTCGGGCATAGCTGACAACTGGGTATTACTAATCACAAAACGGGCAGAATGAATAACCATAACACAAAGGTAGGTTTTTCTATATCATTATTACATTTTTTATTCTACTTCAACTGTAGTGTTCCGTAAAGAGGATACTTATTTCCGAAATCGGTAATACTCACCTTCTTCTCAAGAAATATATTTCCTCCTCTTTTTTAGAGAAACTTAAATAAAAACAATACTTTAGTTTCTACAAGATATAGTTTTATATATGCTACACATACAAAACATCACGAAAAACTATGCAAGGCACCGCGCTTTAAATAATGTTTCGCTCAGAATTAAAAAAGGGCAGCTTCACGGTCTTCTCGGGCCGAATGGAGCGGGCAAAACAACATTAATACGGATCATAAATCAAATAATTGCCCCAGATTCCGGAACCATCTTATTTGAAGGAGAACCTTTGCGGCCTGATCACAGTAATAAAATTGGTTACCTACCTGAAGAAAGAGGTTTGTATAAAAAAATGAAAATTGGTGATCAGCTTATTTATTTGGGACAATTAAAAGGTCTTTCCAAAAGAGAATCTAAATTACGCATCAGAGAATGGCTCGAACGCCTTGAAATGGGAGATTGGATAGATAAAAAAATCGCTGATCTGAGTAAGGGCATGCAACAAAAAGTACAGTTTGTCGCCACCGTGTTTCACGAACCGGAATTGATCATCTTAGATGAACCCTTTTCTGGCTTTGATCCCGTCAATGCGAAAACTATTCAAAATGAAATCTTAAAGCTTCATCAAAAAGGAAGTACAATTATTTATTCTACACACAGAATGGAATCCGTAGAAGAACTGTGTACGCATCTGAGCCTGATTAACAAATCTGAAATCATCTTAGACGGCTCCATAAACGAAATTAAAGACGCATATAAAACACAGACCTATACATTACGGTATACCGAACCGGAGGCTAATTTGACCTCTCAACTGAAGGAAATGTGTGAAATAGTGGAAAACACCTTTACGCCTGAAGAAACGTATATTAAAATCCTCATAAAGGAAAGCTATTCTTTAAATGATATTTTAAAGTACCTGGTAGACAACAACGCAACTCTGCATGAAGTCAAAGAGCTATCTCCCACTATGCAGGATATATTTATCGATCAAGTAACCAAAACCGCATAAATAATTTTATTAAAATGAATAAGATATTCATCATTATACAACGGGAATATTTAGCACGGGTAAAGAAAAGATCCTTTTTACTTACTACATTTTTAATCCCTGTGCTTTTTATTGGGATGTATGTAGGCATTATCCTCATTACCAAAAAAAGTTTCGAAGACTCACACGCCACGGTATATGTATATGACCGTACTGAAACAACCGCGAAACAATTAGAAGATAATAAAACCCTTACGTTCATCCGAAATCCGGAGAAAGATTTAGCGGATCAGTTGGCAGATTTGACAGGTAAGAAGTCAAAAACACATGTTTTAATTATTCCTCAGGATTTTTATTCTGCTAAAGCGACAGAGCTCTTATCAGGCAGTAAACCCAATATGGCCCTAAAGACAGCCCTTCAAAATAACTTGAGCGATATCATTTTGAAAAATGAATATAAAAAACTGGAAATAGATCCTTCTTTGCTCGAAGGCATAGAGAGCAAAGTAAAGCTCTCTACGAAAGAGATTGCCCAAGATGGAGACACGAAAGATTCATACACAGAGGTGGTTATGGGTTTAGGCGTAACACTCTCTATCCTTATATATATATGTTTAATGCTCTATGGTTCTCAAGTGATGCGTGGTGTCATAGAAGAAAAAACAAGTAGAATTGTAGAGATCATTGTATCTTCGGTGAAGCCCTTTCAGCTTATGATGGGAAAAATAATCGGTGTAGGGCTTGTGGGTTTGACGCAATTTGCGTTATGGGGCGTTTTATCTTTGATCTTAATCACCGCTGCCAGCGGCATTATGATGCAGTCCGTAGATATTGACCCCCAAATGATACAAGGCTCAAATGGCATGGAACCCGCCCAATTATCGGCACTCAGCGAAGTAAGCGGCATAGATTTACAACCTATTTTAAGCACTATAGACTTCCCTTTAATCTTCGGTTCCTTTATCTTATTCTTTTTAGGGGGTTATTTACTGTACAGTGCTCTTTTTGCAGCAGTTGCCTCTGCTGTAGACAGTGAAACAGAGGTTTCGCAATTTACCCTGCCCGTTACTATGCCCCTGCTTATCACTTATTTACTTTCTTTCAGCGTATTGATCAATGATCCTGATGGTGCTATTTCGACCTGGTTAAGCATGATCCCCTTTACCTCACCAATTGCCATGATGGTGCGTATACCCTTTGGTGTCGATTTGTGGCAAATAGGCTTATCTATCCTGTTATTATTTTCTACTTTTATTTTGATAACCTGGCTGGCCGCAAAAGTTTACAAAACCGGGATACTGATGTACGGTAAAAAAGCAAGTCTTAAAGAAATGCTCAAATGGATTAAATATTAATCTGGGTTCAGGTTAGCTGAATTCAAGCGCTTAGGACTTAAAGTAAGGTTTTATTCTTTTGGGCTTAGAGAAATCAAAAGAATTATTATATTTGAAACTGTCAAAATAATAAGAATAAAATTACGATCTCGTAATGTTTAACCTTTAGAATACATGTCGTCAAACTCTGAAAAGAATATCTTTAAAAAATTTGTCAACTCAAATACCGGCAGTGGTGTCGTTTTATTTACTTGTGTTATTTTAGCCTTGACTTTAGCAAATACAGGTTTTTTTGAGAGCCTGAACAACTTTATCAGCACACAAGTCGGTTTTAAAAACGCTTCCATTGATTTACGGTATTCATTAGACTCTTGGGTAAATGATGGATTAATGGCTATTTTCTTCTTTTTAGTAGGGTTGGAAATAAAAAGAGAAATCGTGGATGGCCAATTATCTTCTCCCCGGCAAGCCGCCTTACCCATCTTAGGGGCAATGGGCGGAGCTATCGTTCCCGCTTTATTTTATTTTGGCTTAAATTATAATGAGCCTACACACCATGGCTGGGGTATCCCGATGGCAACAGATATCGCTTTTGCATTAGTAGTAGTCAGTTTATTAGGTAAAAACGTACCGGTAAGCTTGAAAGTCTTTTTAGCAGCTTTAGCGATTATCGATGATCTATTAGCCATTTTAGTGATTGCTATCTTCTATTCCACAGAGTTACATTTTATATATCTTTTATATGCAGGTATTATTATAGCCGGGCTTATTTTACTCAACCGCTTCGGCGTCAAAAATATTTGGTTATATATTATTCCGGGTTTATTCGTTTGGTATTTCTTTCACCATTCCGGAATCCACGCCACTATAGCTGGAGTAATCGTTGCCATGTGTATCCCTACAAAAGGAAAAGGTACGGAAACCCCGCCTTCCACACGATTAGAACATAGCCTCGGTGTGCCGGTAAACTTTTTGATTATTCCCATATTTGCGTTTGTCAACACGTTAATCCCCTTACATTCTGAAATGTTAGGCGGTCTTACTGAGCCTTTGGGCTTGGGAATTATGTTAGGCTTGGTAGTGGGCAAGCCCATAGGTATTACTTTCACTTGTTGGATTTGTATCCGCTTAGGATTGTCTAACCTTCCCAACCAAGCGACCTGGAAACACATTTTCAGCATAGGGCTTTTAGCCGGAATCGGATTTACCATGTCCATATTTATCTCCATGCTCTCCTTTGATGAAAACCTATTGATCGAAGAAGCTAAACTTTCCGTTCTTTTAGGCTCTCTTACCGCAGGTCTCTTAGGAAGTTTATTCTTATGGACTTTGGGAAGAAGGAATAAGCAAATAACTCAAAAATCATTTAACTAATACAAGTTCTGTCAGTTTTTAGATCAAAGACTGACAGAATTCCCCGTGAACTGTAAAAAAACAGAGACAAGCCCGAAAAACAGGATATTGGAATACTTTTTGTTGCAAATTTAACATTCGTTACAAAGGTATAACTCTCTCATATTAAGCACTTTTTTATTTAAAAATAAAGCTTTTTTGATTTAATTTTGTATCTTTGTAATTATTTCGATAAAGGACAAGATTTTTTTTATTAAATAAAGTAGATGAGACAACTTAAAATTACACAATCCATTACCAATCGGGAATCTCAGTCGTTAGACAAATACTTACATGAGATTGGCAAGGTGGATTTGATTACAGCCGAAGAGGAAGTAATATTAGCACAGCGTATTCGGGAAGGCGATCAGGCTGCATTAGAAAAGCTCACTAAAACCAACCTTCGTTTTGTCGTTTCTGTGGCAAAGCAATACCAGAACCAAGGTCTCACCTTGGGCGACTTGATCAACGAGGGTAACTTAGGCTTGATAAAAGCAGCAAAAAGATTTGATGAGACAAAGGGATTTAAGTTTATCTCCTATGCCGTATGGTGGATTCGTCAATCCATTCTGCAAGCAATAGCTGAGCAATCCAGAATTGTACGTTTACCACTTAATCAGGTAGGCTCTCTAAGTAAAATTGGAAAAGCCTTCTCCCGGTTAGAGCAAGAGTATGAGCGTGAACCTTCCCCTGAAGAATTGGCCGTTAACTTGGAAACTACTGTAGATAAAGTTTCGGATACCTTAAGTAATTCAGGCAGGCACGTATCCATGGATGCACCTTTTGTACAAGGAGAAGAAAACACCTTGTTGGACGTACTGGAGAATGAAGATCCCGAAACGGACAGCTCATTGATCGACGAGTCATTATCCGAAGAAATTAGACGCTCTCTCTCCACACTTACGGACAGAGAAAGAAAAATTATCGTGCTCTTTTTCGGATTGAACTCTAAACATCAATTATCTTTAGAGGAAATAGGTGAAAAGTTCAACCTCACAAGAGAACGGGTCCGCCAAATTAAAGATAAGGCCCTTCAACGTTTACGCCACACATCAAGAAGCCGAATCCTGAAAGGGTACTTGGGTTAAGAATTTATTTTTATTTCAAATGAAGAAAAGCGCAAAAGAAGATTTTGCGCTTTTGTATTTTTATACCCATAATTACAGGATAAGCCACGCCAAAATTAGAGCCGCCTCCCTTACCAGTCCGCATTTCATTTGAACGGAATGGAGTTGAGGGTATTCGGTTCATCAAACTTACATCCGCTCACTTATAAATTCCACCCTCTTGCTGATGTTGTCACCCATAAGCCCATATTTACCCACAATCACCTCTTTTCACAGCGCCTGGCCCCACACCGGGCCGCAGGAATAAAGCTTCGGAACCGGAGTCCCATTAACTGAACTCAGAGGATCCTACAAAATATTTTACAAATAAAGCTATTAAACCTTTTTTCATAGGTACTCTTTATATAAAAAATTTTATACCTTTGCGGTGTTTGGTTTATTGCCAAAATTTTAAACAGTACTATATATTATTTTATTCAATTATATCCATGCAGAGTAAAGGGTTGATAAAATTTTTGGTAGCAGTAGTTGCATTAGCGTGTCTCTACTCTCTATCATTTACATTTGTAACGAGAAAAGTAGAACGGGATGCGGCTAATTACGCACAAGGAGATATGGCTAAAGAAAGAGCGTATTTAGACTCTATAGCCGGAGAAGTTGTGTACAACTTAGGTGTTGCCAAGTTTACGTATAAGGAAGCAAAAGACAATGAAATTGCCTTGGGATTAGACCTCAAAGGAGGAATGAACGTGACCATGGAAATTTCTTTAGATGAATTGATTAGCAATCTTGCTAACAATCCTAAAGATGAAGATTTCAACGAGGCGTTAGAAAAGGCGGTAGAAAGAAGCAAAAGCACGAATACGTCCCTGGTGGATCTTTTCATAGATGAATACCAAGCTAAAAATGCGGCTAATAGTTTAGCCAGCTTTTTCGCTACCAGTGAAAATGCTTCACTCATTCAATCGACAAGTTCAGACGCAGAAGTAAGGAGTTTCTTGCAACGGGAAGCGAATAGCGCGATCCAAAACTCTTATAAGATCCTAAACACCCGTATTGATAAATTTGGGGTCACTTCGCCCAATATTCAAATACAACAAGGGACAAACCGTATTCTTATAGAATTACCGGGCGTAAGCGATGAAGAAAGAGTACGAAATCTTTTACAAGGTTCAGCCCAACTGGAATTTTACGAGACGCACGACAACATGGAGGTCTATCCCTTATTGGAAAACATAGACCAAACTTTAGCTTCTTCTTTAAAAACTGACAAAAAAGAAATTGACGAAGAGGCCACAGATACAGAAGGCAGTGACAGTACTGCCGTAGAATCCGATGAAGACGAAGACGATCTTTTAGCTTCTTTATCGGGAGACAGTGCCCGTTCGGACAGCAGTGAAATCACGCAAGCGGAATTAGCCGAAAACAATCCTTTATTTAGTGTACTTATCCCAAGTACTTCGCAAGGGCAAAGCGGTCAGATGGAATTAATGCCCGGCCCGATTGTAGGTTACTCTTTGCTGACAGATACAGCAAAAGTAAATAGCTATTTAAACGAATCGGCAATCAAGTCCATCATCCCCCAAAATATGAAGCTTTTGTGGGCCGTAAAACCAGAAAGACAAGCAAAAGATTTATTAGCGTTATATGCCATCCGTACCACAGGTTCAGAGGGCGAAGCTGTTCTTTCCGGAGATGTTATTTCTGATGCCAGAGATAATTTCAATCAACATAATCAACCAGTCGTTTCCATGGAGATGAACTCCGTAGGCGCGCGAGAGTGGAGAAAAATAACGGCGAAAGCCGCGCAGAATAAAGAGTCTATCGCCATTATTTTAGATGGAGTCGTCTATTCAGCTCCCCGTGTCAACGAAGAAATCCCGGGAGGAAACTCTGAAATTTCCGGAAACTTTAATATAGAAGATACGAAAGACTTGGCCAACGTATTGAAAGCCGGACGCTTGCCTACTACTGCAAAAATAGTAGAAGAAGCCGTTGTAGGACCCTCATTAGGGCAAGCGGCTATTGATGCGGGCATCAATTCAGCTGTCATCGGTTTGGTCGTTGTCCTTCTCTTTATGTTAGCTTATTACAATAGAGCCGGTATCGCAGCGAATATTGCCGTACTCTTCAATATGTTTTTCCTCATGGGTGTTTTGGCTTCGCTTGGCGCAGTACTTACCCTACCGGGAATAGCCGGTATCGTATTGACTATGGGAACAGCCGTCGATGCAAACGTGCTGATATACGAAAGGATACGGGAAGAGCTGGGATTAGGCAAGTCCATACGGCAAGCCATAGCCGATGGGTATAAAAATGCCATGCCTTCCATTTTAGACTCTCAAATAACAACTTTTTTAGTAGGTGTAGTCTTATTCATTTTCGGAAGTGGTCCTATATTAGGATTTGCCACCACGTTAATGGTGGGTATCATTACATCCCTATTTACCTCTATATTCATTACAAGACTTATTTTTGAGTTTATGCTGAAAAGAGAAATGAATATCACCGTTTCTTTTCCATGGTCCGCAAACACGCTCAGAAATGTGAAGTTTCCATTCATCGAAAAAAGAAAGATAAGCTATATTATTTCAGGTATTATCCTCCTCGTATCCATCGTCTCTATACTTACCAAAGGGTTTACATTGGGAGTTGATTTTCAGGGAGGTAGAACATACACTATAAAATATGATGATAAGGTAAACATAGAGGATGTCCGCAGTAATTTAGATGAAATATTCGAAAGTGCTACCCAAGTAAAAACATTTGGCAGTGACAATCAGATGCGCATTACGACGGGGTATAAATTTGACGAAACAGGAGACGCAGCCGATAAAGAAGTACTGGATAAGCTGAATTCCGGTCTATCTCAAGCTTCCGACGGAAATTACGAAATCCTTTCTACGCAAAAAGTAGGGCCGAGTGTCGCCAGTGATATTAAGACCAGAGCGATTTATGCCGGAATATTTTCGTTATTCATCATGGCTATTTATATTATGGTGCGTTTCCAAAAATGGCAATATTCATTGGGAGCTGCCTTTTCGACCGTGCATGACTCTATTATCGTATTCGGTTTGTTTTCCTTATTGGACGGTGCTGTTCCATTCTCCTTAGATTTAGACCAAAGCTTTGTAGCCGCGATATTAACCGTCATCGGTTACTCGGTAAATGATACGGTTGTAATCTTTGACCGCCTCCGGGAATATTTGAATAAGCCCTCCGCACACCGACAAGAGCTAAAGGTGATTGTGGACAATGCTGTTAATTCTACATTAAGCCGTACAGTCATCACTTCCCTCACTATCGTCTTTGCTTTAGCTGTGCTGTTCATATTTGGAGGGGAAGTCATACGGGGCTTTTCTTTCGCTATATTGATCGGTATTATCGTGGGTACCTACTCATCGGTTTTTATCGCAGCACCCGCCGTTTACGACCTGAGCAAAGGTAAAAACTGGCTTGCAGAAGATAGCAGCACAAAAAAGGTGAAAACAGCCCCATCGGTATAGTATTATCAAAAAATTACAATAAAAAAATAGCTCTTACCCAAATAAGGGCTATTTTTGTTTTAAAACAATTACATAGTAAAAATGAAATATTCAACCTCAGCACTTATTTTAACATTTTCTGTTTCATGGGCATTCGTTTCCTGCAACAATCCGAATCCGGAGCACTCCCAACAGCAAAATACTTCGCCGCAAACCGAACAACAACAAGCTCCTGCCAAAGAGCAAACACCTCAAGCTCCTTCTCCCCAGGAGGTAAGCATGCAGGCTCCGGCGAAATCCATTCCTTCTTTTACTTTTTATCATGTTAAATCCGGTATTTCGTTTACCCAGGATGAGCTTTCGGAAGATAAAAATACGGTGTTCATCTTCTTTGATCCGGGTTGTGGGTTCTGTCAAGAAGAAGCCGCGGCTTTATCTGATAACTATGATAAGCTACAAGACATAGATATGTATTTCGTTTCTCTGAATAATCCAGCTCTCATGGCTGAATATCTTGAAACCTACGGTCCTGAATTAGAAGATAAGGAAAACGTCAAAATGCTCTACGATAAAAATCAAGAGTTTATCCATAAAATTCACGTTCCGGAACGTTTCCCTGCAAATTATGTGTATGGTAAAGATGGACAGTTAAAAACCTATTGGGAAGGCGAAAAAAGCATACATGAAATTATAGAAGCCTATACAAATTAACGATGAAAGTAGCTATCAATGGTTTTGGAAGAATCGGGCGTAATACCTTACGTATTCTGCTGCAAAGATCAGTGCCGAATGTAGAAATAGTTGCGATCAACGACTTGGGCGCTCCCAATGTGTTAGCCCACCTTTTTAAATACGATTCCGTACACGGTCCTCAAACTGTCGATGCTAAATATGAGACTCCTTATTTTATTTTTGGTAATAAAAAAATACATTATTTATCGGAAGGCGATCCTGAAAATTTACCTTGGTCTTCTTTAGGAATAGATTTAGTTATAGAAGCTACGGGAAGATATACCCGGGCTGAACAAGCTCATCTTCATATAAAGGCGGGTGCAAATCAAGTGTTGATCTCTGCTCCTTCTCCAGATAAAGAAGTACCCACTTTAGTATTGGGAATAAATGAAAACGATTTTGATTGGCAGTCCCCTATTTTTTCAAACGCTTCTTGCACGACAAACAATGTAGCCCCCCTGGTCAAAATATTAGATGATTATTTTGGAATAAACGATGGATACATAACTACTGTGCACTCCATGACCGGTGATCAAAACTTACACGATGCTCCTCACCGTGATTTACGGAGAGCCAGGGCTGCTTCTCAATCGATCATACCTACAACCACAGGTGCTGCAAAAGCCATTACAAGAGTCTTTCCTCATTTGGAAGGGGTATTGGGAGGGGCAGGCATCCGGGTACCCGTGATCAACGGATCACTCACCGATTTCACCTGCACATTAAGAAAAAAGACGAGTGTAGAAGAAATAAATCAAAAATTTAAAGACGCTGCACAAGGTACCCTGCAAAATATACTTTTCTATACCGAAGACCCTATTGTGTCTGTAGACATCATCAACAATCCTTATTCCTGTGTTTTCGATGCTGGATTAACCTCTATTGTCGGCGGGCTGATTAAGGTAGTAGGATGGTATGACAATGAATTTGGCTACGCCAACCGTCTTGTTGATATATTAGAAAAACTTTCTGCAAGCAAAAGTTAAGTTGTCTTTAAGCAATATAATCAAAAAGCACCCTCTGTAATCAGATGGGTGCTTCTCTACTAAATCATACTACATTATGAAAAAAAAGATTGTAAATCGAGTCTATGTATACTCTGATCTTTTGATTTAGTGGATATTTAATTTTTTTGCCTTATTAACCTGATACTCTCTGGTTATCCGCATATTTTTACTAAGCAGATTTTCTCATTTTCTAGACCTCTACTACTATAAGAAGAAGTCAAATAGATTGAATGAAAACTGCTTAAAAGTATATGCACTTGCATTTAACTCTATCGTAGAGGGAGCATCTTCATTTTCTTCACTCTCATAAGCTTTATGTAAAACAACCTCAAAGCTTCCTGTTAATTCTGTATACCCCTCTCCGGGATCCTCCTCTTCGGGCAGAAAGCCTTCCAGTCCAAAATCTTGTTTGCCAATTTTATATCCGGTAATGGTAAGCTTTCCGTAACTTTTGTCTTTATCACCTCCGAACCCATCGGATGCATAAACGACCAAGCTATTATCAGCATTCGTTATATTCTTGTAAAGAAGTACCTGAACAGGCTGGTTATCTTCAAACCCTATGTTATACGTTCCTTTAGGGTTTCTAAACTTTTCTATAGGCAACGTCAACCCAATATACAGATTTTCAGAATTCTTTACTTTACCTTCATCCTCAAAATCCACATTGGAAGCCATCATCATCACTTCAAAATCCTCTTCCCCCTCTTCGATAGCCTCCTGATATTCTGTCATGAGTGTTGTAAACTTAAAGTTAAGTTTCTGTCCATCTACAGTCATTGTGACGCCTCCCCGGCCGCCCAAATCATTATCCTCAGGTGAAGCGTCATCTTTGCTACATCCGATAAAAAAGAATAAGGAGAGTAATATTACTACCCCAAATCTTATTTTTTCTGGAAATTTCATAATTTACCTCCTTATTATATAGTTATTTAATTATAGACAACTTAAAAATTGGTAAATACATCATAACCTACGCGGGCTCCAATAAATGTTGTACTTGTGAAGCCTTGGAAGCGGGCACTCAAATCCCATTTCCCTGATTTGATCCCTGCTCCTAAAGCATAACTAAAGAAGCTGGCAGAAGAAGAAAGGCTACCGCCAAAAATCTCACTTCCAACACCAGAATAAGAAGTTTTATAGCTTACAAAACCCAATTGAGGTTCTACATAAAATCCGTCAAATTTATGGCGATATCCAGGCATAAAAGGAATCATTCCTATTTTCATCTCTGAGCCCTCTTTTGTTGGGAAAGCAATATACCCTGTTGTTAAAGTGATGTCCGATTCGTCATTCAACCCATACAGCCCTTTAGCTGTCCCTCCTATACCAAAGCTCGAAGCATTGCTGAGATTGCCCAAAGGCAGAGCTACTTCCGCTCCTAAGTTTACACTGATGTTTCCTTTTTGTGCAAGGCTAAAACTAACTGCCAAAACAAATAAAAACGCTGTTAATACGTATTTTTTCATAATTGAATTATTTTTTAAATGATTTAATTTATTGAATAAGCAAATAGATAGAATTTTCATTGGGTATACAATAGGGAATGAGTAAACGAGCGGTTTGGGTGAGCAAACATGCGTTATGGATGAGTATTTGAAATCTTCCTCCGGTTCGGTGTGGCCACTAACCGCGGTATATGAAGAGTATGTTCTGATAAATATGATCTGGTCGGATTCAGAAAGTCCATCATGCACTTCGTTATTCTTAATTAAATATAGAGAGACCCTGTCTTATAAAATAAATTTTGTTCCTATTTAATCTGTTTTGTTTTTCTTTTTATTAGAATATAATTTAGTCTCTTTTCGTTGTGAAGCTTTGTACGCTTCAGGTTTCAGCGCCTCAAGCCTATCAAAACAAACCCCATAACCCCGATAGCCGCATCAAAGATAATTTTCCGGCCAATGAAACGCACAAGACTGGGAAAAAGAAAGCTATAGAAATAAACATCAATGAAAAACGGATCAAAATATACAATAAAGAAAACAATGCAGGGGGATAAGTTCCTTAGCCATCCCCATACTTTTTAATATTGTATTCCCAGAGTGAACATTTTTATATCAAAATCAAGCTATTAGCTGTTATAATGAAATTTGTTGGTCAAAAAGTTTCAGAATTAAGAAAAAAGAAATTACATTTGCATCGCAATGCTTTGCATTTAACAGGTTTTTCAAAAGGTGCCATAGCTCAGTCGGTAGAGCAAAGGACTGAAAATCCTTGTGTCGCTGGTTCGATTCCAGCTGGCACCACAAAAACTGTTAAAATGCTTAGGGAGGTGCCATAGCTCAGTCGGTAGAGCAAAGGACTGAAAATCCTTGTGTCGCTGGTTCGATTCCAGCTGGCACCACAAAACTCACTCTTTGATATACTATGGGAAATTAGCTCAGCTGGTTTAGAGCACTACCTCGACAAGGTAGGGGTCACTGGTTCGAATCCAGTATTTCCCACTGAATCCTCCTCCCCTATTCCAATATCGAAGTATCACAAAGCTGTCCTACTCCTCTCTATTTCCCATAAGTTTAGGAAAACAGCTGCAGCCTGTTTTATTTATCTTAATATTTTTCCTTTTTGGTCTATTTTTATACGAAAAGGATTGTCATATACACTAAGGATGGTTCCGAATTCGTAGCGGTTTATTTTTCTGTCCTCCTCATATTCTCCAGAAAAATGTAAAACATCGTTAAAATCTTTTTGGATGTTCTTTTCCAATTCTGCCCCCCTGAAAGACACGAATCCTATATAATCCAATGCATCCTTCCAGGTGAAAACATCAATGGGATGATCCAAAAACCACACTTTACTCCGCGCATGCATTTGATCAAAAACCTCTCTTACCTCCTCTTGAGCAACTTCTTTATTTTTTCCTAATTGATAAGAATCACCATGCTGCTCCCCTATTAAAATACCGGACAAAGAAAACTTCTGCAAAGTTTTATAGTTGGGATCTTCTATAGCAATATCTTGATAAGGGAGCAAGCGGGCACCAAACGTCATAAGTTCATCTTGCAAAAGCCGTATGTCAACTTTATCTATTGTAGTTTTAAAAAATGCGGTATAAGCAGCTGTAGCTCCCAAAGCCTGACCGAAGCTCATGCGCAAAGGTATAAAAGCTGTTTCTTCTATCTCTATCCCCATTTCATGTAAGATACCCAAGCCATATAACCCTTGGTGTTCGGCTTCTTTGAGATTTTGAAAGCGAATAGCATGTGCTTTTCCATCAAGCTCAGCATTTCCAAGTAAGGTTCTAAAATCCTGTATCTGCATTTTCTCCGTTGCAAGAATCGGAGTGTACTCTTCTCCGGGAAACTGTTTGCTTACCAACTTTTGCTCCTCACTTGCATCTACTATACTCCGTACCTTATACTTATGTTTATCAGAAAGCTGTACTTCCCATACATTCCGCTTTTTATCTATTTTATCAATACTTGTTTTTGTTAATAAAGTCAGCTGCTTTTCTGCACTTATCCATTCTTCTACAATATTTCTTAGTAACCGCGGGTTTATACTCTTTTTTTGAATATAGGCTATGGAATCACTCGGCTGCTCAGCATTGGCAAGCTGCATCAATAGATCCATCCACATTCCCCCATCTAAATTTTCATTTCCAACAACTTCAAAATGTTCGGCAGGAAGGTTTGGCAAAATTCCTGATTCCTCTATTACCCACAGAGTAGGAACATTTGATTTTGCGCTTTGTAACGCTGCTGTTAAAGCTTCAAAACCTGATCCATAAACCATCAATTGAGGTTTTTTTATTTTATTTGCCTGTGCTAATGAAAAAAAAGCTATACTGAGCAAGAAACTAAAAAATATTTTTTTATTTAGACGCATGTGCATTTTCAATCTGTTTAATTACAAAGATACGATATGCATTTATTTTATACTATATACACAAAAACATCTGAAGATATTAATTAACTTTGTGAATTATGAGCGAAGAAAAGTCGTTAAATTTTATTGAGGAAATTATAGAAGAAGATCTTCGAACCGGGAAGCACGATGGCCGTGTATTAACCCGATTTCCTCCAGAGCCGAATGGTTATTTACATATTGGCCATGCCAAATCTATTTGCTTGAATTTTGGGCTTGCAAAAAAGTATAATGGTAAAACAAATCTGCGATTTGATGATACTAATCCTATTACCGAAGAAGCAGAATATGTGGAAAGTATCAAAAAAGACGTACAATGGTTAGGTTTCCAATGGGCAGAAGAGTTATATACCTCTGATTATTTTGAAACTTTATATGAATATGCTGTCAAGTTAATCAAAAAAGGCTTAGCCTATGTAGATAAAAGCAATTCGGAAGAGATCGCTATTTCAAAAGGTACCCCGACACAACCCGGTATTGCCGCTCCTGATCGGGATAGATCCATAGAGGATAACCTGCGTCTTTTCCAAGAAATGCGCGAGGGTAAATACAAAGATGGAGAGATGGTTTTACGCGCTAAAATTGATTTGGCAGATCCCAACATGCACATGCGCGATCCGCTGCTCTACCGCATAAAGCATGCTGTCCATCACCGTACTGGAGATACATGGTGTATCTATCCGATGTATGATTTTGGTCATGGACAAAGTGACTCTATTGAAAAAATCACGCATTCGCTGTGTACTTTGGAGTTTGTTCCGCATCGCCCCGTCTATGACTGGCTTATTGAAAAATTAGAAATATTTCCATCGCGACAATACGAGTTTGCCCGTTTGAACCTCACGTATACCGTGATGAGCAAAAGACGGCTTTTGGAATTAGTGCGGGAAAAGCATGTAGATGGCTGGGATGATCCCAGGATGCCGACCATTAGTGGGCTCAGAAGAAGGGGTTTTACACCGGCAAGTATCCGGGAGTTTTGTGACCGCATCGGAGTGGCGAAAAGAGAGAATTTGATAAGCATGAGTTTACTCGAATTCTGTATTCGGGAAGACTTAAATAAAACAGCCTGGCGCCGAATGGCAGTCTTGGATCCTATCAAGTTAATTATCACAAATTACCCAGAAGGAAAGACTGAAGAATTATCCGGTGAAAACAACCCGGAAGCTGAAGATGGCGAAGGCTCACGCATTATTCCTTTTTCAAAAGAACTATGGATAGAGCGAAATGACTTTATGGAAGATGCCCCTAAAAAATTCTTCCGTTTAACGCCGGGTAAATCCGTCCGGTTAAAACATGCCTATATAGTAGAATGTCATGATTTTAAGAAAGATGAAGAAGGGAAGGTGACCGAAGTACACTGTACGTATATACCTAACTCAAAATCAGGCGAAGACACTTCAGGCATGCGTGTAAAAGGAACTATTCATTGGGTATCTGCCGGACACGCAGAAAAGGCCGAAGTACGGTTATACGACCGGCTCTTCGCAGAAGAAGATCCTATGGCTTCGGAAAATTTCAAAGACTCTTTAAATCCGAACAGTCTTCAAATCATCGAAAACGCATATATAGAGTCTGATTTAGCGAAAGCAGAAATGGATAAAAACTATCAATTCATGCGCTTAGGTTACTTTACCCTCGATGAAAAAATTTCCCGTAAAAACCATCTTGTCTTTAACCGGACTGTTACTTTGCGGGATTCTTGGGCAAAAGAAGTAAAAAAGGGAAAGAAAAAATAAGACTGTTTCTTTCCAAATAACAAAACGACCCTGTGGATACTACATCACTTTACAGGGTCGTTTTGTTTTCTGCTTCTTAAGAAAGCATATGAATAAAAATGCTTTCTTCCCTATTTGCTCCCCAATTCTACAATTCTATCGAACTCTTCCCGTTTCAAAGGCATCACCGATAATCTGCTCTGCTTTACCAAAGCCGTATTTTGAAGGAGCTTATCCGCTTTTATTTCTTTGAGCGTGACGTTTTTTTTCAATTCCTCTACGGCTTCTATATCTACTGCCACCCACCTATCATCTTTAGTGGTCGGATCTTGATACGCTTCTTTTGTCACTTTTGCGATTCCTACCACTTCTCTTCCTTTATTGCTGTGGTAATAAAGTACAAGGTCTCCTTTTTTCATTGCCTGGAGGTTATTCCGGGCTTGATAATTCCGCACTCCATCCCAATACGTACCGCCATCTTTGACTAACTGTTCCCAGCTATATTCATAGGGTTCTGACTTAACTAAAAAATAATTCATCGATAAGTAGTTTTATTATTGTTCTAAAATATCCATTTTATCTGCAAAATGAGCACAATAATCTCTCAGATCGCCTATTACTTTTTCCGCCATTTCATCTCCACCGGATGCGCGAATAAAAGTATCCCCCAATGTTTGCAGAGTTTCATAAAAAAAGCGTTTCATTTCGTCATAAGGCATGTCCTTTGTCCAAAGATCTATCCGAAGTGAATTTTTATACTGCGCATCCCACAAGGCTAAAAACAAAGCTTTTACAGCTTGCTCTTCAGTATTTTCACCATCCGTAGAGGTCCATTGGATATTTTGAGGAACATTTTTATCATCTAATTCTACTTCAAGTTTTATTTCTGCTTTTTTCATATCAGTTTTTAGAATTGAATCTTTATTATAATTAAAATTATACTTACTACAAGTATAAAACCTATTTGCATCATCCACAAACGTCCCGTATTCGAATACCGCATACGGAACCAAATGTCAACTACTGACAAGAATATCACAAATACAATCAGCCATCCCCAAGCGATAGGCACAGGGTTTTCCGCATTATATTCCGTGATATACCAGGCTAAGATGCAGGCTAAGCCGATATTGATAGGCGTAAGCCTCACATTCATCTCCCCCTCCTTTTTTTTCTGTCTTTCTGTCTTTTTTTCACGCCTTCATTTCTGTCTTTTTTTTCATGAAAGGCACCTCGGTAGTTCGGATCCTCTCTTCGTTTTTGTTTATCTACTTCACGGGCTATCTCTTGTTGTTCACGATAAGGCGTTTTTTCCACGAAAACCTCTTTAGGGAGAGTTTTTTGAGGGATTTTTTGTCGAATAAGTGCTTCTATGCGTTTGAGATGATATTCTTCTGCCGGATTACAAAAAGTAATCGCTGTTCCCTCTCTTTCCGCACGCCCTGTACGCCCAATTCTGTGTACATAATCCTCTATGACGATAGGGATATCAAAGTTGACTACATGGCTCACTTCGCTCACGTCCAGACCCCGGGCGGCTACATCGGTAGCTACCAATATGCGCAGGTTTCCTTCCTTAAAAGCTTCTATAGAATTAATCCTCGTATTCTGTCCTTTATTAGCATGAATTACCCGCACGTGCTTTTCTCCATATCTTTTTGTCAGGTATTCATACACCAAATCAGCTGAACGGCGCATTCTGCAAAATATAATTATACGGTAAAACACGTCGTTATCGGTAAATAAATACTTTAATAGATTTATTTTTGTTTGAAAATTAGGCACTTTATATAATTCCTGCTTTACCGTATGCGCCGGCGTGGCTTGCAAACTCACTTCTATATGGACAGGAGATTTCAAAAAATCATCTGCAATGCGCTGTACTCTTTCCCCCATCGTTGCAGAAAAAAGTAGGATCTGTTTTTTTTGAGGAATGACTTCCAAAATATTATGAATCATTCCCACAAACCCCATGTCCATTATCTTGTCTGCTTCATCCAATACCAAATGCCGCAGGCTTCTGATATGTATATGGCCTTTTTTATAGAGATCCATGAAGCGGTTAGGTGTGGACACAATGATATCTACACCTTTTTCCAGGGCTTCTATTTGTCTTTTCGGTCCTATACCTCCGTATAAAACTACTTTACGCAGATCTAAATAAGTGGAAAACATTTCTATATGTTCTCCGAGCTGTATAGCTAATTCCCTGGTCGGACACAAAATTAAAGCTCTTGCGTCTTCTCCTTGTGCATATTTTAAAATCATCAGCAGAGGCAAAACAAAAGCCGCTGTTTTTCCGGTTCCGGTCTGGGCAATACCCACTACATCTCTACCCGACAAAATAGAAGGTATGGCTTTCGTCTGGATCTCTGTAGGATTCGTATAGTCCGCTTCTTCTACAGCAGATAATATTTGTTTATTGAATTTAAAGTCTGAAAATGCCTGCACTTTACAAATATAATTATTTAAACAGCACTTTACATTAAATTCCGGAATGCTTCGAATAGAATTTCGGTTTCCCTGTATTTTTTGAGTGACATCTCCCTTATAATAGGTCAAATGACGCACCGTAAAAACACAATTACTCCCATGTACTAAACCTTTTTATTTATCTTTGGGCGTTAATATTATATAAGGTATTTTATTATTGATAAACACACGATCGAATGAAAAAAATATATATTTTTTTAGCCGCGATAACCCTAAGTTTGCCGGGTTGGGCGGATGAAGGGATGTGGTTTTTAATGCATCTTAAGGGCAAAACCGAAGCTGAGATGCATAAAATGGGCTTGCAACTTTCTGCGGAAGAAATTTATGCCATTAACCATTCCAGTTTAAAAGACGCTATCGTCCAGTTTAATGGAGGGTGTACGGCAGAAATAGTTTCTGAAAAAGGCCTGGTTTTTACAAATCACCACTGTGGGTATGGAGCCATTGCAGATCTTTCTTCTCCCGAAAACGATTATTTAACAAACGGTTTTTGGGCAAAAAATCATGAAGAAGAATTAAAGCCGGAATCTTTATATGTTCGTTTTTTTGTAAGAATGGATGATGTTTCAGAACGCATCCTCTCTTTAGTAGATGAGAATATGGACGAGAAAGAAAGAGAGAAAACAATTAATAAAGAGATCTCAAAAATTGAAGCTGAAAACAATGAAGATGGAAAATATATAGTCTCCGTAAAATCTTTTTATAATGGAAATGAATACTATTATTTCGTTTATCAGGATTATACAGACGTACGTTTGGTCGGTACACCGCCAAGCAGCATTGGCAAATTCGGAGGGGATACAGATAATTGGGAGTGGCCTCGCCACACAGGAGATTTCTCGGTATTCCGTGTATATGCAGATGCAAATGGAGAACCGGCTGAGTACTCTCAGAACAATATTCCTTTAAAACCAAAATACCATTTACCTGTCAGTATAAAAGGATTTGAAGAAGGGGATTTTTCAATGATTTTAGGGTATCCCGGACGCACAAATAGGTGGATGAATGCAGCAGGCATAGAGCAAAATGTCAAATATGCTTACCCTGCCTGGGTAGAATCCAGTAAGGTAGGAATGGATGCTATGAAAAAGCATATGGATAAAGATCAAGCCGTAAAATTAAACTATGCTTCAAAGTATTCCGGAGTATCTAATTATTGGAAAAATAGACAGGGAATGATTGACGCCCTTACCGAACACAAAACCGCAAAAACAAAAGCGAAAGAAGAAAGAAAATTCAACAAATGGGCAAATAAACGTAAAAATAGAGAGAAATATGGAAACGTAATACAGACTATCAATGCGTATTATGCTTCTACAAATGAAAAAGCGAAGCATGACAACTATTTAATAGGAATGTTGCGTTCTTCTACTTTCGCCGCTCTGCCTTTCAGCTTAGGTAATGGGCTTATCCAATTCGCTGAAGAAAATGAAGCTAAAAGAAATGAAATGCGCCCCAGATTGGATAGTTTTATAGCTCAAAATTATGAAAAAATATATCTCCCTTTAGAAATAGATGTATTAGCGGATGAACTGGACTTATACGCTTCAAAAGGAGGCCAAACCGCTTCTTATATTTCGGACTTGGCAACACAAAATCACCATTCATTTACTGAATATATCCAACAGTCTTTTGATGAAAGCATATTCGGTTCTATAGAAAAATTAAAAAATTACCTGGACAACCCCTCTAAGGATAAAGTCATTTCGGATCCTCTTTTCAAAGTATCAAAGGCCTTGATGGAAAAGTATAGGGAAACGAGCCCTGAACAAGAACAGGCTGAGGGAAAATTCCAATCTGCATATCGCAAATATATTGCAGGAGTTTTAGAAGCAAATCCTAAAAAGAACTTCTACCCTGATGCCAACAGTACGTTGAGATTGACCTATGGAAAAATCCGATCGCTCCCGAGAACAAACAAGATCAATGATGCTAAAGCTAACTTTTATACTACACTCGAAGGCACTATCGCTAAATACAAGCCGGGAGATGAAGAGTTTGATTTGCCACAGCGGTTAATCGATCTTTATGAAGAAAAAGATTTTGGGCAATACGCAGATAAAAATGGGCATATATCCGTTAACTTCTTAAGTGATCAGGATATTACCGGAGGTAACTCGGGATCACCCGTATTAAATGCAAATGGAGAATTGATCGGCTTGGCATTTGACGGTAATATCGAAGCAATGGCAGGGGATGTTATTTTTGATTCTAAATTACAAAGAACTATCTCTGTGGATATCAGATATGTATTATTTATCATCGATAAGTTTGCCGGCGCACAGCACATTATAAATGAGTTAAACATAGTAAAATAGAGGAAATACTGATAAATATGGTTAAATACCATTTATTTTCGTACAAAAAGCCACATTTATTACTTGTCTTTGCCGAGAATTTGTATATTTAACCGTCTATAAACAGAAATTTGAAAATTTATTAGAATTAAAAACATGAAAAATTACACTAAATTAAAAGATTTAATCGCATCTGTAGAAGCCGATGCAGACAAATTTTACAACAATGGTAATGCAGCTGCGGGCACAAGAGTTCGTAAAGGAATGCAGGAAGTAAAAGTATTAGCACAAGATATCCGAAACGAAGTAACTGAGATTAAAAACTCAAAAAAGAAGTAAGTATTATTTTATTGTAAATAAAAATCCTTGGTGGACTTGTGTCACCAAGGATTTTTTTATTCGTCGTCCATAGGAAAATATTGTTTTATGGCAGACAACAAAAGGTTCGGTCCATTTAAAGAAAAATCATTGTCATAATTAAATTATATTGTTTTTCATCAATATACTGGCCAACTGTTGATTTAAGTTTATCATAAAACTCTTCTCTTCGCATGGGTTTCTCTTTTTTCTTTTGTCCTAATTCTTTTGTGGGCACCACGGGAGATAAATCAACTTTAGAAGCATAAATATTATAATGCAGCTCGGGTACCACAAATCCTAAAATCGCTCCCGGTAAACCGTGGCTTCCGCCCGGTCCGGCAGAAACCGGAATCTGATCCGTATAAAAAGCTACGACATAAATCGAATCCAATAATAAACCATTTGCCCGGCGACATTCATATCCGGCTATTTCTCTATACTCATTCGTAATTTTCCATTTGACATCCAAAAGGCTATCCTCTAATAAGATTGGAGTTCCCGAAAAGTCAAAATAGCCCATATATTTTTCCTCTTCCAAATCCGTGTAAGAATCCACTTGGTAACCGAACACTCCCCAATTCATTAGATTTTCTATAAGCGTAGGATAGTCTTCTTTGACCTGTTTAAAAGAATACTTCTCTCCCTTAAAACGAAGCTCTTTATGCGCCACAAACGTGTCTGGAGCCTTCTCTAACAATTGCTCAAACGCTTGGCGTTGGAAGTTCCCTTCTTTTAATGTCTCCAAATGACGTTTCATCAAATTCTTGACATGAAAGGTTTTATCATACGTGATGGTGCCTTCTGTCGGAAAGTGAGCATACTGCGCATGCATATAATTAAAAAAGAATATAAAAAGGACGAATAAACAATACCTCATGGTTTCTATGCTCTTTTATTTATTAAACATTTTATTAAAATCCCAAGACACTCTAAGCATATAATAACGCCGGATAGTGTCGTAGCTATTTTGAGTAAACACATTCCCATTTTGTGATCTTCGGAAACCTACATTTTGATTCAGCAAATCATTCACCAAAAATGATATTTTTAAAGATTCATCCCGCAGTATTTTTTTACTGACGCCTGGATTAATGATTAATCTCTCAAATTTTTTGTCAAATGTGGCTGTTGGGGCTTCGTAAACGTACCGAATTTCTGTAAAGAGTTCGAACTGTTTCGGGAAATAATATTTTATATTGTTATTCGACTGTAAAGTAAATCCGCTGTTATCAAATTCGGGCTGAAGAGTTGTTTTTTGCTTGGAGTATCCTGGAGACACGTATAGCGAAATATTCAGACCTGAGGTAACAGTTCTACGGATACCCGGACGGATACTGTATGTCATATATTTTGCATTATTTAGTTTACTATTTATAAAATTATATTGATCATTATAATTTACGCTGCCACTAATATCGAAATCCAAATCCCACTCCCTAATAAGTTTTACACCTTTTCCAATATACATATTCGCATTTCGATTTGATTTATCTGTTAAATTTTCCCACTGATAAGTACTTCTGCCATAATCATCCGTAACTGCGTTAAGCGTGAGCGGATTGACATTTTGTGAAAAAGACACCCCACCATACATGTATGCACCTTCTAAAGCATTATATTTCTGAAAATTAAGAGAATAATTATGGTTAAATTGAGGCTTTAGAGATTCGTTGCCTAAATACACATTCAATTCATCTTCATTGTTTCTTAAGGGCTGTATCTGGCTAAGGGATGGAAGGCTGTTCGTACCTCTATATCCCACTCTAAGATGGGAGTTTTTCGAAATATTATAGGTAACATTTACAGAAGGATTGTAAGTAAGGAATGAACGCTCTGTTTTGTCTTGGGTAAAGTTGTTCTCTTGTTTAAGCTGATCGTTTTTCAACAGGTTAGTAAAATTCACTCTAAATTTTTCACTTTTAAAATTCAATGAAACATTATAGTTGGAAGATAACGTACGGTAATCAAAATCACTACTGTATAAAGAGTCTAATTGAGAATAGTCCTCTCCCCCGTCTTTATTATATGAATATAACATCGAATTGCTGCCATTATTGGTTATTCCGTAAGATAGACTTAGGTTTAACTGCTTCGAAAGAGGCTCGGTATACGCTATGGAAGCCATGGTATATGAAGAGTTATCTGTTTTTTTCTTCTCTTGGTCAGTTATTGAACTTGTCTCTATCTCCCCGTTTTCCGAATAATAATTTAAACGGTTATTCAAAAATTGATTCCCATTCGATTCATTTCCCCGATAATTAACACGTAAAGAGATAGAACGGCCTTCTTTATGAAATTTGCGCGTGAGGTACCCATTGAAATCTACGGAAGTCCGACTATCATCTGATACTTGATGTCTGTATTGATCATTTAATGTTATTCCTTCTCTATCTGTCATATAAGAACTGTCCGTAGAGCTATTCCATTCGTCCCATTTGGATGCGCTTCCTGTCACCGTCAAAGTAGTCAGTGAATCTATTTTGAGATCATATTTCAGATTAAATTGGTGTCTATTTTTATCATTCTCAAAAAGAGCGTTTTGGGCATTGAACAAGGTGCGGTCTTCCAAATTATTTTGAGTAAGTCTTTCGGATTCCCCATTCGCATTAATTTTTCCGTATAAATAGCCAAGATTAATTTTATTTTTGTCTCCATTCCATTTATCTGTAAAATTAATCCCTGTGTTTAAAACATTAGGAATACCGCTTCCTTGGTATTCTCCGCCCCAGCCTCCGAAATCATCCCCTCCGCTAATCGAAATACCGCCATCATCCCCTACCTCCATGCTTCCTCCACCGTATTTCTGTGCATCCGACCATGACAACCCGGTTGTGCCATTATTGCCTGTGATCATGAAGGCTCCGATCTTCTGCGAACCTTTAAATTTATTAAGCATAAGCTGTCCTGTATAATATTCATCAGTAGCTCCCCCTGCGGTCGCTTTTCCAAACACTCCATTTTTTGCATCTTCCTTTAATTCCACATTTATCGTTTGGATGCGTTCACCGTCATCCACTCCCGTCCGCTCCGTTTCTTCTGATTGTTTTTCATATACCTGCACCTTATCTACCATATCAGAACGAACATTTCGCGTAACTAAAGTAGGGTCATCTCCAAAAAACTCTTCCCCATCCACTAATACTTTTTCCACCGTTTTCCCCTGAGCTGTGATTTTCCCTTCTGAATCTACAGTAATGCCTGGCATTACTTTTAAAAGATCCTCTACTTTAGCATTTTTCTCCACTGTAAAGCTATCTGCATCGTATTCTATAGTATCTCCTTTGATTACAACCGGCAATCTCCCTGTCACTACTACTTCTTCAATGAGGTGAGCAGCAGTTTGCAAAGATATCTTTCCAAAATCCTGCGACTCAGCAGCATTAAAAGTTTTTGTAAAATCCGCATATTTGGGATAGCTAATCATCAATATATAATCATTGGTATCTGCAATCGATAGCTTGAAAAGCCCTTTCTCATCCGTGCGTGCAAAATCTTTTAAAATAGAATCTTGCTGCTGAAGAATGACAATTGTTGCATTTTC
>JAJYRG010000015.1:0-10296 GCA_021794195.1 Bacteroidota bacterium | reverse complement strand
TTATACGGGATGGAAAGATATTTGCAAGAGGCGCTTCTGATGACAAGGGACAATTTTATATGCATGTCAAAGCTTTTGAATACATGACGGAAAACAATGAATTATACTGTAATGTTAAATTCATGATTGAAGGTGAAGAAGAAGTGGGTTCAGAGCATTTAGGTGATTTTGTAAAAGAAAATAAAGAACGTTTAAAAGCGGACGTTATCGTGATATCTGATACAGCCATGTTAAGCTTAGAAACCCCTTCTATCGAAACGGGACTTCGTGGCTTATCCTATGTAGAAATTGAAGTGACCGGTCCCAACCGTGACTTACATTCAGGGGTATATGGTGGGGCTGTCGCTAACCCAGCAACAATATTATCCAAAATGATAGCCTCTCTGCACGATGAAAACAATCATATTACTATACCGGGCTTTTACGATGATGTGCTTGAACTTAGCGAAAGAGAACGGGAAATGTTGAACAAAGCTCCATTTGATATAGAAGAATATAAAGAAGATTTGGAAATAAAAGAGGTATGGGGAGAAAAAGGATACACTCCCATAGAAAGAACAGGTATCCGGCCGACCTTGGAGGTCAATGGTATTTGGGGAGGATATATTGGAGAAGGTGCCAAAACTGTACTTCCATCTAAAGCTTACGCCAAAATATCCATGCGTCTAGTGCCTAATCAAAATTCGGATAAAATCACGCAGTTATTTAAAAAACATTTTGAAAACATAGCTCCAAAATCTGTCAAGGTAGAAGTAAAACCTCATCACGGCGGAGAACCTGTGGTGACTCCCACAGATAGTACCGCTTATCTAGCTGCAGAAAAAGCCATAGAAAAAGCATTTAACAAAAAGCCGATTCCTACCCGCGGGGGTGGTTCTATACCTATAGTCGCTCTCTTTGAAGAAGAATTAAAAATAAAAACAGTTTTAATGGGTTTTGGTTTAGACAGCGATGGCTTGCATTCGCCTAATGAAAAATACGATATCAAAAACTACTTAAAAGGAATTGAAACCCTTCCCTTGTTTCATAAATACTTTGCTGAACTCAGCAAAAATCAGTTCCATAAAAGTTAAAGTTTGCAATAGCCTTTGATAAGGCAAGGAATATTTTTCGGTAAAAAAACAGACCGGACATGTAGAACCGGAATGTGCTGTTGTAGCATTACAGAGGGACTAAGGAAAGCGTCTCAAAAGTTAAACATCGTCGTCATTGTGCGGGAAGGGAGCTACGACAACGAAGCAATCTGACGATTTCAAAACGCAGATTGGTTAACTGCCTATGGCGGTCGTTATTCTTCCCCGCAATAACACGTTTATGGGTGTCTGTCAATCTTTTGAGACACTCTCTTTTTATTTTATAAAAAACATGTCCGTACACCTTCTCAAAAACAACTATCCAACCTTCATCCCGGACGGGCTCCGGGTTCCCTCGCCGAAGAAAGACGAAGCAGTGTCCAAAGTCATTTTAGAAACTCTAACCCTAACCCCTCTTATAAAAACGAAAAACCTAAAAACCATTGAATTCAGCTTTACTGAAGACTTACATCAGGCCATTGATGCCCATCAGCAGATGACTGAAGGTCATCAACGGTGTGCTGAAGCTTGCTTGTACGTCAATGACAATCATCAGCGCTTCGCTGAAGGGCTACATCCGTCTATTGTAGGTCTTCAACGGTCTATTGATGGCCTTCAATGGTTCAATGTAAGTCTTCAATAGCCTATTGTAGGGCTACAGCAGGCTAATGTCATCCTTCAACCGGTTAAAGGAAGCTTTCTGTGAACCGATGATGAGCATCAGTGGAGTATTGTCAATCATCAGGCGGGCGCTGATGACCTTCAACGGAGCGCTGAAGGCCATCAGTAGAGTATTGTAAGTCTTCTGCAAGTGGGAGAAGGCCTTCAGCAGCTTATTGAAAGTCTTCAGAGGGGCACCGTCGGCCTTCCATGGTTTGCTGATGGTTGCCTTTAAGCTAATGAAGGACTACAGCAGAGCGGTTTTTCCCGTAATCCCCGCTCATTGCCCTGGGAAACCGCTTTTCATAAAACTGCTCTGTTGTTAATTAGACACGTCTAATAAAAAGAGACGTACAAGAAGCCAGGGGAAGCTAAGAATATAGGCTTAAAATTTTAGCATAGATTATTTTCTGAAACCAAACTATGCATTCATGGCATTTTATCTCTTAAAACCCCAAAAAGTGCAGGGTGAATTTTCAGGCTAACAGAATATATTTCTGTAGACATAACTTCCTCTCTACTCCCCTATTTTCGGCTCAAAAACAAATAATTATACTCTATAAGAGGCTATTGAAGTACAAAACACATTTTTCATGTCTTTTAAACCGATGATTCCTGCCGCCTTTTTCCCGCAGAAGGATACTTTCCAAAAAAACCAGTATTCCCCCGGCTTATGTAATAAAAAAATTACTGCCTAAGAAATGCTTATTTAGAAGGTGCCGGGTTTGTTTTTTCATTCAATTGCTCAACGAATACCCTACAGCTTATCCATACTGAAAACATCCCGAGCTGACAAACCTAAGCATTTTCAAAGCACTAAATTTGAACACATTAAATTAATAAAGACCTTTTATTTTTATTTCATTTTATAATAAAAAAAGAAACTGGGCTTGTTCTTATTTTGATTTTTATCTGAAAACGAAAACTTAATCTATAACTTTTAGTTATATTCTATAATAATAAAAACACTTAATAAACCCTTCATCTATTCTATATTTGCTTTCAATAAGCAACAGATAAAAATGAAAACGAAAACAAAAATTTTAAAAGGAGGCAGACAATGAAAACAATAAGCATCTTATCAGCATTGTGTTTCATCATATTAAGTTGCACACAATCTAAAAATTCCGATACTGATGAACAAGGTGTTTCTTCTTCAAAAACACGCAGTATAAACGCGGTTAAAGATTTTGAAATAGAGCCCTTTGAAGATTCTGAAGAAGGGCGGCTTGCAGAGTACGGACAAAGTTTAATCAATGAAACATATAAGTATTTCTATGAAGAAGATGGAGAAAAAATCGGAAATCACTTAGCTTGCAAGAGCTGCCATTTGGATGGGGGAACAAAACCATTTGCAGCTCCTTATGTAGGGTTAACCTCTGTCTTTCCCACTTATATCGGCAGGGAAGATAAAATCGAATCCCTAGAAGAACGTGTCAATGGCTGCTTTGAAAGAAGCATGAACGGGAAAGCCATCCCTGAAGACGGTAAAGAAATGAAAGCTATCATTGCATATATGGCACATTTGAGTAAAGATGTAGCTACTGAAGAGAGAATAGAAGGCCAAGGAATGGGGGACTTTGAACCGCCAATGCGTAAAGCAAATTTAGAAGCCGGACAATTGGTTTATAAAGAAAAATGCCAAAGCTGCCATATGGAGGATGGCCATGGCCTTAAATTACCTAATGAAGAAAGCTACATTTACCCTCCTTTATGGGGACCTGACTCTTATAATGACGGAGCGGGTATGTCTAGAATTTTAACAGCCGCAAAATTCATCAAAAGAAATATGCCCTTAGGAACTACTTATGACAACCCACAATTAACAGATAAAGAAACTTTTGATGTAGCGGCTTATATAAATTCATTTGATAGGCCGGAAAAAGCAAACAAAGAGTTAGATTATCCGGATTTGAGTAAGAAACCAAAAGACACACACTACCCTCCTTATGACGATGATATATCACAAGAACAACATAAATATGGACCCTTTAATTTTTAAAAAAATGATGAAGTACAGTTATATAATATTAGCCATCCTATTAAGCACGCAATTAAGCTATTCACAATCGGAAACCGAGAGCAAAAACATGCAGAAAAACAAAAGCTACACGGGTGCAAAAGCGGACCAGGAAAATTACAAAGCAATTTATCAGTTGGACACCAACGATCCAAAAATCATACAAAAAACCATACGCAATATTAACAATGCATTGGAAGACCCCCGGTTAAAAGGAAAATTGGAAATAGAGCTGATTACATTTTCCGGTGGAACCGAAGCATTATTAAAAAAGAATTCTCAGTATGAAAAACCCTTAAAAGATTTAATTAATAAAGGAGTTACTGTTGCTCAATGTGAAAACTCTCTCAAAGAACAGGGCCGTACAAAAAGTGAATTGTACGAGTTCGTTGGATATGTCCCTAGTGGAAATGGAGAACTCATTATCCGTGCAAATCAGGGCTGGATTATTGTGAAACCTTAAACTTTAACAAATGAAAAATATACTTTTAACACTTTTAATTTTATCAACTATTGCACACTACTCCTTTAGTCAAGAGCTTAAGTTTCAACCCCCTTGGAATAATCCTCCAAAATCTGCTGTAGAGTTTACAGTGGCGGGGATAGATAATGTCCCTGATTTATACGGAGAAATTGAAAATCCTCAACTTGTGGTATTCTTCGCAGGCAATCAATTTATGGTAATTGAAGAATTGATTACAGCTTTCAAAGAAGAGCATCCGCAATATGAAAGAATATTCGTAGAAACTTTGCCTCCGGGTATTTTAGCCGAGCAAGTTAAAGGCGGATCGCTGACAATAGGCAATCTTAAAATCACGCATAAACCGGATATATATACTGCAGGAGAAGGCCGAATCACAGAAATGAAAGATTACTTCTCTGAAACAAAACTGTACGCTAAAAACAAGCTTTCATTAATGGTACAACAGGGAAACCCCAAAAACATTAAAGGTTTACAAGATTTAAAGAACGCTCAATTGCAGATAAGCATGCCGAATCCTGCTTGGGAAGGTGTAGGCGAGCAAATTAAGAAAGCTTACGTTAAAGCCGGAGGTGAAGATCTATTAAATACCGTTATGGATACTAAAGTAGCAGATGGGACCACTTATCTGACGAAAATACATCATCGCCAAAGTCCCCTTCGAATATTAAACAAATTATCAGATGTGGCTCCTGTATGGCATTCAGAAGTCGTTTTTCAAAAATTGTTAAATCATCCTGTGGAAGAGATTCATATTCCTGACGAACAAAATATAACGGCAAATTATTTTGCAGGTGTATTAAAAGAGGCTCCTCATCCTGAGGCTGCAAAAGATTTCATCTCTTTTTTGACCTCCGAAAAAGGAAAAAGCATTTACCAAAAATATGGCTTCATGACACAGTTCTGATTTTAAGATCTATATTATCTTTCTTTATGAGCTTCGATGCCACTACCTTACGGGATTTTTAAAAATTAATATTATATTCGAAAAAACTCTTTAAAGTCAGGCAGTTAAATAAAGGAAAATAAGCCAAAAGCCCAATTTTGAAAAGTTATTTTTTTCAAAATTGGGCTTTCTTTTATAAACCCTTAAAAATAATGTCAATAACATATTAAATTACAATTACCGGAGGGGGAACTGCTGAAATTATCAGGGGTCAACAAAAATATAAGTATCGATGTGTTTTCTAAAGAAAGCATCTCTTCTAATCTTCGTAAAAAAGCACTGAAAAGAAAAGATGTTTAACAGGTTGTAACAAAGGTTACTTACTTTCTTTTTTTTTAAATGCATCTTTGCATAATAGTACTTAAGAAAAATAATATGGATTGGATATTAGAACCCTGGCCTTGGTACGTTTCCGGGCCTTTGATTGCACTTACTCTTTTTATTCTATTGTATGCCGGTAAGTTTTTCGGCATGTCCTCCAACATGCGGACGCTGTGCACCATCGCAGGTGCCGGCAAAACCAGCTCTTTTTTCAGAATAGACTGGAAAGACCAAAAATGGAATCTCTTGGTCATGGTAGGCGTTGTGATAGGAGGATTTATTGCGTCTCATTTTTTGACAAATTCTCCCGGACCGGATTTACAGGAGAAAACAATTGCAAAGCTGGGCACCTTAGGGATAACGAGTGCAGGTGAGGCTTATCTCCCTATCGAACTCTTTGGAAAAGAAGCTTTTTCAGATCCTAAAATCATATTTCTTCTGTTCGTGGGCGGGCTCCTTGTAGGATTTGGTTCCCGCTATGCCGGAGGCTGTACCTCAGGACATTCTATTTCGGGAATAAGCAATCTCCAGCTTCCTTCCCTTATCGCCACAATAGGTTTTTTCATAGGGGGATTGCTCATGGTTCACCTCCTTTTCCCTATTATTTTTTAATCTTCAGAAACACGCATTATGAAAAATATATTTTACATCCTAATAGGTACTTTTTTTGGCATCGTATTGTTCAAATCGGAAGCCGCTTCCTGGTTTCGGATTTATGAAATGTTCAATTTCGATTCTTTTCACATGTACGGCATCATCGGTTCAGCGGTGTTTTTAGGCCTTATCGGAACTCAAGTTATAAAACGAAAAAAAATCAAAAGTATTCAGGGGCAGCCCATTCATATCCCCGATAAAAATAAGAGTTTTTACAGATATGCTATTGGCGGCATCATTTTTGGATTAGGTTGGGCTTTAGCCGGTGCTTGTCCAGGCCCTATGTATGTTTTGGCAGGAGCAGGCTTCTTCCCCATATTCATTGTTATCGCAGGCGCTTTAGCAGGCACCTGGATCTATGGACTGCTAAAAGATAAACTACCCCACTAAAAGACATGGAAAAAAAGAAAGCTGTAAAAAAGATATTTGACCGTTTTTTTGATAAGGATTTAATAGATGCTATCAATCAGTCTGCTTCATTCTTTGAGTTTGAAGAAGATGAAGTATTGATCGACTATGGGCAATACATTAAGAGTATCCCTCTTCTGTTGGACGGAGCCATCAAGATATTGAGGGAAGATCCGGACATGGGCGACCTTTTGCTCTACTATCTTGAAAAAGGAGACTCCTGCGCTTTGTCTATGGCCTGTTGTATGGGACACACCCGTAGCGAGATCCGTGCCATTACAGAAACCAAAACCACGGTAGCCATGATTCCCACAGACACAATGGAAGAGTGGATGCAAAAATACCCCAGCTGGCGATTTTTTGTACTCAACAGTTACCATAAAAGATTTAATGAGTTGTTGATGGCTGTAGATAATATTGCCTTCAATAACATGGAGCAAAGACTGGAAACTTATCTATTAGAAACCACACGGGTAAACAATACACACACTCTCAATAAAACGCACAGAGAGATAGCAAACGAACTGAACACCTCCCGCGTGGTCATTTCCAGGTTATTAAAAAAACTGGAGAATGAAAACAAAATCCAACTCAACAGGAATAGCATCACTTTATTCTAAAAAGACACCCTCTCATCAAAAACACTCTATATGATCATGCTCGGTTATTTTTTAGCTATTTTGGTGGGTGTTTCTCTCGGATTGATCGGGAGCGGAGGCTCCATCCTTACCGTCCCTATCCTGGTGTATATCATGGGGATAAATCCTGTTTTGGCCACGGCATACTCTTTGTTTATCGTGGGCTCCACTTCTTTAATCGGGGGTATTCAGAACTTGAAAAATAAAAATGCAGATATCAAAACTGTTCTCATTTTTGGGCTACCTTCTATTTTTGCCGTTTACCTGACGCGAGCCTATCTGCTGCCCGCTATTCCGGAAGAGCTCTGGACTCTGCCCTCTTTTGCATTGACCAAGAATATAGCTTTAATGCTCTTATTTGCAGTAGTGATGATAGGGTCTTCCCTTTCTATGATATTACCTTCCCCTGGGAAGAAATCCTCTAAACGGGAAATCTTAAGCTACAATTATCCTCTTATTTTAACAGAAGGATTGTTAGTAGGTGTATTAACCGGGTTAGTAGGCGCAGGTGGAGGATTTCTGATTATCCCTGCTTTGGTTATTTTGGCAAAAATGCCTATGAAGCTCGCTATAGGCACTTCACTTTTGATCATAGCAATAAAATCTTTGCTGGGTTTTGCCGGAGATTTACAAACAAATCAAGCTATTGACTGGAAAACGTTATTGATTTTTACTTTTCTTTCCATTATTGGTATTTTTTTTGGAGGGTTAATATCACAGAAAGTAGAAGGAGACAAATTGAAAAAAGGTTTCGGCTTCTTTGTTTTACTGATGGGCATATATATAATAGCCAAAGAACTATTCTTTTAAAAGTATAGCTTAAGAGAAAGTCTATATAAAAGTATGTAACATTAGTTACTAATAGATCAAATAGGAAAACTTATCTTTACTCATATACTTTGAATGAACAATGTATTAATAAAATTAAAAATAGAAATTGTATGTTTTTTCAACATGTTTATGATAAAAGCTTAGCACAAGGCAGCTATTTCATTGGTTGTCAAGCCACGGGAGAATCTATCGTGATTGATGCGCAACGCGATATTGATGTATACCTGAAATTAGCTAAAGAGAATAATATGCGCATTACACATATTGCTGAAACCCACATACACGCAGATTTCCTTGCCGGGTCGAGAGAACTTGCTTTTGTGACGGGTGCAGAACTTTATTTAACCGATGAAGGTGGAGAAGATTGGAAGTATGAGTTTCCGCATACAGGACTAAGAGATAAAGATGTGATCAAAGTAGGGAACCTTTCTCTGGCCGTAATGCATACACCGGGGCATACACCGGAAAGTATTTCATTCTTACTGACCGACCATCCCGCCAGCGATGAGCCCACTATGGTCTTTACCGGAGATTTTGTTTTTGTCGGAGATATTGGAAGGCCTGATTTGTTGGAAAAAGCAGCAGGAATGAAGGGATCACAACAAAAAGGAGCGGAACAGATGTACCATTCCATTCAAAAGTTCGCCCAATTGCCTGATCACATCCAGGTCTGGCCGGGGCATGGTGCAGGCTCTGCCTGCGGGAAAGCTTTAGGTGCCGTTCCGAGCTCTACTGTAGGGTATGAAAAGCTTTCCAACTGGGCGTTTAAATACGAAAACGACAAAGAAGGATTTATTGATTACCTGCTGTCAGATCAGCCTGAACCGCCAAAGTATTTTGCGATGATGAAAAAGCTGAATAAAATTGACAGGCCGCTCTTGGTCGAAGTTCCAAAACACCCACAGCTGAGCAATGAAGACGCAATACAAGCCTATGAACGGAACTTAAAAATCATAGATACCCGTTCAAAGGAAGAGTACGGCAAGGGTTTTCTTCCGAAAAGTCTTCAGGTCGTAGGCAATGACTCATTTTCTACCTGGATGGGATGGTTTATGAATTATCAGGAACAGATCATTCTGGTTTCCGAAGAAGATCAGATAGAGGATTTCACTAGAAAACTCATGCGGATAGGTTTAGATAACATATATGGATATATAAAACCTGAGCAAGTTAGTGAGTTAGGGATCCCTTTAAGCCAGAGAGAAGACATAGATGACGGGGAAGTAGCGGCTAAAGTGAACGATCCAAATGTACAGATCGTGGATGTGCGAAGCGACAACGAATTTAAAAAAGGACATATCCACAATGCAGACCATGTATTTTTGGGCACACTGACAGAGAATTTGGACAAAATAGATAAAAACAAAGAAGTCATTGTTCACTGCCAAAGCGGGGTAAGAGCAGCTATGGCGCATTCTATATTAAGCAGACACGGGGTACAGGACATAAAAACCTACCTCGGCAGCATGAATGATTGGATTAAAAAAGGACACGAAGTCGTGAAAAATTAAATCATAAAAACGAAAGAGAGAGAAACATGAAAAAATATTTGATGGGTTGGAATTTTATGCGGATATTCCGCTTTGCAGTAGGCATATTCATTATCGTGCAAGGGTATATGATGTCCGAGTGGTTGTTAATGGGTGTAGGTGCTTTTTTCACTTTACTGCCTGTATTTAACGTAGGCTGTGGTTCAGGAACCTGCAATCCAGCTTCACGAAGAACATCAAAAAATCTGGAGCAAATTGAATTTAAAGAACTTAAATAGTATATAAAAAAAAGTTATGACTTTTAAAGAAACTATAAATCAAGACAAACCCGTATTGGTAGACTTTTTTGCTACCTGGTGTGGTCCTTGTCAAATGATGCCACCCATTTTAGATGACGTCAAGAAAAGAGTAGGTGAAAAAGCAAGCATTCTCAAAGTAGATGTGGATAAAAATCCTCAGGCGGCCAGCGCTTATCAAGTAAGGGGAGTCCCCACCTTACTATTATTCAAAAACGGAGAAGTAAAATGGAGGCAGTCAGGCGTGGTTCAGGCCGAACAATTAGAGCAAATAATAAATCAATATAGTTAAACTGAATGGGTCAATGGTTCAATGAAAAATAGAAAGAAGTCATCTTTTTAGCTAATTAAAGGGAGTGTAAAATAAACTGTGTCAAAGGGTAATTCTCAGCCCTGCAGGGCTGAGAATTACCCTTTGTGATTACTGCAAATCTAACACCATTCTCCCTGGAAACCAAATCGCCAATTTCTGGGCAGT
>JAJYRG010000098.1 GCA_021794195.1 Bacteroidota bacterium | reverse complement strand
GCTTATCTTCTTTCTTTGGCCAGAGAGCAGATAGTAGTAAAATACTCCACGGGTAAATCTTTTTTTTGTAAGAAAAACTTTTCTTCAAATCTGAATTCCTTTAGCTCTGCAGAGCCGAGTTCTTTATTGTTTCTAGTTCAATTTTAATTGATGAGGAAAAATGAGGAATTATGTAGAGAGTTGCGAATTTTTGCTTTATAAATACAGTATAAAGCTGCAGTGTGTTTTTGTTTTTTGAAATAAAAATTAACGCAAGAATATCAAAATATCTGTTACCTTTGTTTTCGTTAGATCAGAAGGACATATCTTGTTAAAACATGGGTAGGTATATTTCAAATTTGATTAAACCCGAATATTTACGAGAAGGGAAAAACAGAATGATGTACGTCTAATCAAAAAATGTTTAAACAGCATATTTTGACTATGCAAACGTTTATTGTGAAAACATCCTACAGTTCTAAAGGGAAAAAGAATACGAGCAACAAATATATTAACACAAACCCTATTTATTTATGTATAAATATCTCACTATTAAATCTTTATTTTTTACGTTGTGCAGTTTACTAATCATGGTTTCGTGCGCAAAAAAAAGAAGTGGAAAACCTAAAGTTTTGGTGTTTAGTAAAACGGCTGAATTTCATCATGAATCCATAGCTGCTGGGAACACAGCCCTCATAAAGCTGGGGCAAGAACATGGTTTTTTGGTTGATACGACGACAGATGCCAACCAATTTAATGAAGAGAATTTAGCCCAGTATGCTGCAGTTGTCTTTTTGAATACAACTGGAGATCTGTTGAATCATTTGCAGGAAGCAGATTTTGAGCGTTATATACAAGGAGGTGGAGGTTTTGTGGGGATTCATGCAGCTGCGGATGCAGAATACGATTGGGGATGGTACGGACGTTTGGTTGGAGCATATTTTAAAAGTCATCCACATGTACAGGAAGCAAGTTTAAATGTTTTGGATAAACAACACCCTTCTACAAAAGGACTGCCGGATACCTGGAAACATACAGATGAATGGTATGACTATTATAATATTTCAAAAGATATAAATTTATTGATCAGCATTGATGAATCAAGTTATGAAGGATCGGATCAGGAAGGAGATGTACACCCTATGGCTTGGTATCAGGATTTTGACGGAGGTAGAGCCTTTTATACAGGATTAGGGCATCAAGAAGAAAATTTCACTGATTCTTTATTCATGAAACACCTCTTGGGAGGAATAGAATATGCAATGGGAGAAAATTATGAATTGGATTACAGTAAAGCTAAGACTTTACGTGTTCCTGAGCAAGAGCGTTTTAGTAAAACTGTACTGAGTGTGGGAGAATTCTTTGAACCTACTGAAATGGCGATTTTACCCAACTTAGATATTTTGATTGCCCAAAGAAGAGGGGGATTGTTATTATATAAGCAGGAAACTGAAGAGGTAAGTCAGGTAGGGGAGTTATCGGTTTACCATAAAACGGAGGTAGAAGGTGTGAATGCTGAAGAAGGTTTTATGGGATTAACAACAGATCCTGACTTTGAAAACAATCATTTTATTTATGCTTTTTACAGTCCTAAAGACACTTCAGTAAACCGTCTTTCCCGATTTGTTTTTAAAGACGATCAACTTGATATGAACTCTGAAAAGGTAGTGTTGGAATTTTATTCCCGAAGGGATATTTGCTGCCATACCGGAGGTTCATTGGCTTTTGATGCAGAAGGTAACCTATTTCTATCTACAGGAGATAACTCTACACCTTTCGATGAAAAAGGAGAAGCTTACGTAAACAATGGTTTTGCTCCGCTTGATGACAGAAAAGGGCATGAACAATACGACGCAAGACGTACTGCGGGTAACAGTAATGATTTACGGGGAAAGATCCTAAGAATAACAATAAACCCAGATGGAAGTTATAGCATTCCAAAAGGGAACCTTTTTCCCGAAGGAAAAGAGAAAACCCGTCCTGAAATTTACGTAATGGGAAATCGGAATCCCTACCGGATTTCCATAGACCATAAAACTGGGTTTTTATATTGGGGGGATGTTGGGCCTGATGCGTCTGATGACAGCTTAAAAACAAGAGGGCCAAAAGGTTATGATGAGTTAAACCAAGCTCGGGAACCAGGTTATTTTGGTTGGCCGTTTTTTGTGGGGGATAACTATCCTTATGTAGCTTATGATTATGCGACAGGCGAAAGTGGAGAACCTTTCGACGCGGATATACCTATGAATCATTCTAAAAATAATACGGGGATTGTAGAGCTGCCTGCCGTAGCCCCTGCTTTTATTTGGTATCCTTATGGACCATCGGAAGATTTTCCGCAGGTAGGCAGCGGAGGAAGGAACGCTATGGCCGGACCGGTATATTATCCGGAAGATTTTCCAAAAGAAACCCGATATCCGGAATATTATAAAGGCAAGCTTTTTATCTATGATTGGATCCGAAATTGGATTAAAGTGGTGACTATGCGTCCAAATGGCGATTTTGATAAAATGGAGCCTTTTATAGAACATGCAGAATGGGCTGGCCCCATAGATATGGAAGTAGGCCCGGATGGAAAACTGTATGTTTTAGAGTATGGAAAAGGTTGGTTTTCCAAAAATGAGGATGCTGCCCTTGCTAGGATCGATTATTCCGACGCTCCTTTGGACGGGAGAACTAAGAAACCTGCAGCCCCAGGTTTGGAAGATGATGGGGATTATAAAGATCTGGATAAAGCTGGAGCAGACCTTGGGCATCAAGAAGGAGATGTGACACCGAAAGGAAAACAATACATTATGGCCGCGGATTGTCAATCTTGTCATAAAGAGCATGAATCTTCTGTAGGCCCCTCCTATGCGCAGGTTGCCGAGCATTATAAAGACAATGAAGATGCTTTATCTATACTAACTGAAAAGATTATAGAAGGAGGGAGCGGAGTCTGGGGGGAAGTGGCAATGGCTGCACATCCCGGATTAAAAAAGGAAGAAGTGGAGGAAATGGTCCGTTATATCATGACAGTCAAATAAGAAGCGAGATATAAAGGAAATGCTCTGCTGTTTCTTTCTTAGTATCGAAGTATAAGTATATTCTCCTTTATTTGTTTTCTTTTTTGAAATCCCTTTCTCGGTTTATACGAAAAAAGCCTGTAATAAAGAGATATTACAGGCTTTTTAAAACATGATTATTCTGTTTTTATTTTTGAGCTTCCAAATAGGCTATTAAAGAAGCAAACTCTTCTATACTGAGGGAGTTTGCCAGGCCTTCGGGCATCATCGAATACTCCAATTCTTTTCGTTCATCAATATCTGCAGTGGCAATATCCGTACTCTGCCCGGCTACGTTTCTCATGGTAATTTTCTCCGCGGAGGAGGAGGTGACAAAACCGATATGGGTTTTTCCATCTTTGGTTTTTACCTGAACCGTTGAGAAACCCTGTGAGATAGAAGCGTTGGGCTTTAAGATAGACTCTGCAATTTGTTCTCTGTTCATAATAGAACCTACCTGTCCCATAAAGGGGCCTTTTTTAGGCTCACTGGTGCTGGTGCTGTGGCACACACGGCACCCCTGTTTGTCAAATAGGGCAGCCCCTTCTTTTTCATCTCCATCTGTTTTTTGAAGGGCTAATAATATATCTTCTATGGATGTCTTGCCTACTTCGCCTTTTTTGCTGGTAATGGCTTCTAAATCCATATTTAGTTCTTCCTCTACAGCTTTTTCTAAATCTACTGTACCCAGCTTTTCAATGGCCAATCTATATTTCGTATTGAGGATTTTGAAAAAATCTGAATTAGATTCTGAGTTTTCTGCATTGAGCTTCAAAAAGAAATTTTTGATCTCTTCGGATCCTTCCCACTCTATACCTTTGTAATAGGGGCCATGCGTATCCGGAATGGTGCCCCACCACCAAGATGTATCATAAGGGGCTTCCCGGTGGTATATCCTTGCTAAAGTATGTAAGATTTTCTGCTGATATTCAGGAGACGCTTTTGGATAATAATCTATAAGAGCTTCGACCACGCGGGTGTCATGCATATACCGCATTGCCCACAAAGCTAAATCTTGATTTTCAGTTCCCAAAGCATCAACAACAGGCTCTACTGCATCGAGGGCAAGCAAAGCCCGGACGGCAATGTGTGGGATGACAATCTCTGAGTTAGGTGTTGCATGGGGACCTTCCGTACCTAAAGCCGGAGCTTGAAATGATGCCGGTACATTTATTTTTAAGAGCTCTTCCGCGGCTTCTTTATGGCCCAGCCTTCCCAATGCAATAATAGAAGCTTGTTTCACGCGTAAATCCTCACTGTCCAGCCCTTTCAGGAAAGGCTCTAATGGAACATCCGAAGCAATTTTTTTTCTGTCTGCCAGTATTTTTAATGCATACTCCTGTAAGGCTTCATCAGAAGTAGCTTTCACTAAATTATCTATGGCATCTTTTCCCGCTAACTGTGCGTAAGTATATAAAGCAATGACACGTGTTTCTAAGGTTTCCGTGTTTTTATTTGCTAATTTCCAGAGAGTCTTTTGTATACCCGATGAAATATCTCTGTTTAATAGCTCGTATTGCGCTTCAAGCCTGGCTTTTGCATCAGGAGACTTCAAAAGTGAGACTAAAGCTTTGGTGGATTTCTTGTTGAAATTGACCACTGGATTAGCATACTCAAAGTTTTTGGGTACAGCCCGTACAATGTATCCTTTGTCGGGGCTGCCCGAATACCCTGCACCGTCCCATGCTGATAAATACATAATTCCTCCAGCATCTATATCGACATCCGTGATCTGTGGAAGCTGCATAAACTCCACATCATCTTGGGTGTATGTAGAGCCATCTTCTGTTACCTTATGGGCGTACAGATAATTCCTTCCCCAGTCTGCCATCAAAGGTGTGTTATTATAATGCTCGGGCCATCTCGAATCATTTAGAAATAACGCTCCGGTTCCCGATCCTCCGCCCGCATCTACTAAGGCAGGGATAATTTCTTCAGTAAAGTTTTTAAATAAAGTAGGGTATCCGTATTGAGCAGATTGGATTTGGTGGGAGAACCGGATATTCCATCCGCCACCATCATTAGTATTGTCGCGGGTGAAAATATTCATAAACGGATCAATCGCTACGTCATAGACATTTCTGAGCCCATGCGTGAAAACCTCTAATTCAGTACCATCAGGCCGTACCCGCAAAATACCTCCACCAAGCATCGTTAACTTTGTACCGTCAGTTCCTGTTGCATTATGAAAACCGAAATCTCCGACCGCTATATAAATCCAGCCGTCTACTCCCATTTGAATACCATTGGTGGCGTGGTCTGTACCCCGTTCCTGAATGTATTTGGGGTTGCTCAGGTCTTTCACTAAAGTCTTAGCTTCCCCGTCTGCCACTCCATCGCCGTTTTTATCTTCAAAAACAACGAGGTCCATATTTTCAGCGACACCTGTTTCCTTGGAGAAACGCGTGTGAAGTACAAAGACCTGATCCCCTAAAGCCAATACTCCTCTTGGATTATCTACCTCTGCAAAAACAGAGGAAGTATCCAGGATACCATCTCCGTTGCAGTCTACTAATTTTACGATCGCTCCTTTTCCCATCTCTTTTCCCAGCGAACCGATCATATCCACGCCTGCATACACATCCCCTTGGGCGGACACGGCCATACATGCCGGGCTCGGGACCAGGTCGGCATCCGCAAAAACATTGATATCTAAATCTTCAGGCCAATTTAGACTTTCGCTCAGGGAATCTGTCATAGATTGATACAGATACTCTGTACGGGGTTCGCAGTCTCTTTCTTCCATCGTATTACAGGAGAAGAGTGTCAGGGTAAGAGCGCTGACACCCAACAAAATTTTATTTTTTAACATTTTTACAGATTTGTGATGAAAGTACTTAAATTTTAAAAGGATTAAAAGAAATGCGCAGATTAATCTGAAAAATAACTTTATTTGCCGAGATAAAGTGTAAAAACAGAAATATTCACCTTTTGTATTTGAAAAATACTATCCGTTAAATATCAGGTGTTTAGGTTATCCAGAAAATTATCTTCGATGTGGCATCGCGATCATAAAATTTGTTTTGACAGAGTTGAGGATTCACTAAGAAAAGAATGTGGAAATAAATCCAAATAAACTCACCATCAAAATAGCTCAAAAAGTAAGCAATAAGGGTTACATTCCTTCATAAAGCTGTTGTAAATATTGAATTCTTTTTTCAATAGGAGGATGAGTAGCGAACAAGCTTGAGAAGCTGAAAGAACGTTTTTTTGGAGGCGTATAATCTATATACATTTCTTGCATATCCTTACTTTTTACTTTTTCAATGTGGCTGTTTCCAGATATTTTTTGCAAAGCATTAGCCAAAGCCAAGGGACGTCTGGTAAGTTCTACCGCACCGGCATCTGCCATATACTCTCTCTTTCTACTGAGTGCCATTTTAAAAATGAGAGAAAGAAAGTAAGCTATTGCAGCCAACAACATGATGATAATCAGAGCGATTCCTCCATCTTTATCTTTTTTTCGGTTACGTCCAAAGGCATTTCCATAGAAGAGACTGCGGGAAGCTATTTGCATAACGAAGGAGAATATTCCTACAAAGATGACAGAAACGATAAGTAACTTCACATCACTGTTGCGAATGTGAGTTAATTCATGCGCAATTACACCCTCCAGCTCGTCGTCATCCAAGGTATTGATAATTCCCCGGGTCAAGGTGATGGTAAACGTTTTTTGATTGATGCCGCTGGCAAAGGCATTTAAAGCATCACTTTCAATAATTCGGAGCTTGGGCATCTTCATGCCTATACTCATACATAAGTTTTCCGTAAGGTTATATACCCGCATGTTTTCTTTTCGGCTTAATGTATGCGATTGTGCTGCCCTATTTATAATGGCGGAATTACTGAAATAAGCAATGACAAACCAAATCCCTACACCTATTAAAACAAAGGGGATGGTAGAGATAAAATCCTGGTTTACTATATCCAGAGAATAGGGGTAGTCAGAAGAAAAATGGATGATAAATGAAAAGGCATAGACCATCACCAATACAAGAATAGGAAATAACAGTAATAACAGTACTGATTTCCTATTATTGCTCGTAATCTGCTGCTGAAGACCTACGTACTTCATGTCCAAAATATGTTTAGAATTTGATATCCGGCGCTTGATCCATTTCTACACGTTGGGTGTCGCCAACATCAAACATAGGCTCTTGTTTGAAACCGAACATGCCGGCAAATATGACATTTGGAAATTTTTGAACTGAGATGTTAAGTTCTTTTGTAGCCGAATTAAAAAATCTTCTTACAGCGGCCAATTTGTTTTCGATATCAGAAAGCTCGTTTTGCAGTTGCATGAAGTTTTCATTTGCCTTTAAGTTCGGGTAGGCCTCAACTTGTACATTCAAACCTTTTAAAGCAACATCCAACTGTTTTTCAGCTCTGATTTTATCGTTTACAGAGGAAGCGTTCTCTGCAGCTACTCTTGCATGGGTAACGGCTTTTAATGTTTCCGCTTCGTGTTCCATGTAGCCTCTAACAGCGCCCACCAATTGTGGAACGAGATCATGCCGTTGTTTCAATTGTACATCAATATCTGCAAAAGCATTTTCTCTATTCGTTCTCAGACGGATCAGCCCATTGTAAATAGCCACTACCCAAATGATGACGACTGCTATAATGATTAAAGTTATTAATAGTCCACTCATATTTTTCTGTTTTAGATTTATCGAATTATATAAATATAGTTTTTTAATATTATATAAAAAATATATGTGCAAAATAAGATACCCGTAGTGTTGAAGTGAATAGCAGGTTGTTACAAGAGATTCAGAATGTCTTCTCATAATTTTGGCTCAGTTTATGATTATTTTACTCTAAATAGAAACACTTAAGTATGTAAATTTAAAAGGGTACAGATCGATACATAGAATGTCTTTCGAAAATCGGAGAATTGAGTAAAAGAAGAATATTAGAATAATTAATTATGAAAAAACTGAACTATATATGGATCGCAGTTTTTGTAATACTGTGGACAAGCTGCAACCAAAAAAACAATACTGACAGGGAGCAAAAACAATCACCAATTCAACTAGAAGAAAAAACTGGAAATACGGTTAGCGAAAACTCGGAAGATAAATTTTTAATATCAAACCATTCTGCCGGCTATTTTAAAATCGGAGGCTCCTGGCAAAATTATGCAGAAAAAGAATATAGTTATAAATCTGTACAAGGCTATGGCACTTGTGTGGATGCTTGCTGTGACGGAGGATTTCAATTGGGCTATAAAATCGTGGAAGACAGTTATGGGCCGAAAATAGAGAATGTGCAGATTACCATTGGGGCGGTGAATTTTGATCAAAATGAAAAGTCTGAAAGCAAATATAAAGACAATCCGGAAGTGTTTTACGCTTCTTCAGACAACTGTAAGGGATGGTACTGGAAAGATAAAATAAATTATATTGTAGTATATTCTGAATTGTTTAAAACAAAAGAAGGAATAGGGGTGGGGACTACATTAGAAGAAATGCAAGAAAAATTCGGGGAGTTACACTTTTATGTAGGCTGGATCGAAGAAGATATAAATGCTCTACAAGTATCAATAAAGTCTTATCCTGATATAAAATTTATTTTGGATATTGATGCTTACAAGGGCAATTGGGAAGAGATTGGTTTTATGGAGGACAAAAATGAAATAACCGTTTCAGATTTCAAGGAAAATTCGAAAATTCAACGCTTAATTATACGGCAGATAGATAAATCATAGAGTGTTATTTCTACACTTTTATCTACTCTTATCATAAAAGTAAGGGAGTGTAAAACAAACTGTGTCAAAGGGTAATTCTCAGCCCTGCAGGGCTGAGAATTACCCTTTGTGATTACTATTACTGCAAATCTAACACCATTCTCCCTGGAAACCAAATCGCCAATTTCT
>JAJYRG010000014.1 GCA_021794195.1 Bacteroidota bacterium | reverse complement strand
ATGGTTTTTGGCGTAGTATTGGGATTATTTTTCATTCCTTTACTTTATATTGTTTTTAAAGGATTAGACGAAAGGATAAAAGCAAAGTTAAAAAATTAAATAATCGCAGGGAGATATGGCTTTTAAATACAGTAAAATATTCTTAGGATTTTGGATTTGTGTCATTACAGTTGGCTGCGAGGTCGGGAAAAAATACCAACGACCCGATATAGATTTGCCTGACAATTATCGAAAAACAGATAGTCTTGCCTTTTCCGATACTGCAGATATTGAAAAATTAGAATGGCAAAATATTTTAAAAGATTCTTTGTTAATCCGGTTGATAGAGGACGGATTAGAAAGAAATTTTGATGTGCGAAATGCTCTTATCAATATCGAAATAGCCGATCGGGAATTATTTAAATCAAAATTTTTAAATCTTCCTGAAGTAGATCTCAATATAGCAGAAATAGGTCGAACTTATCGATCCGAAAATTATAGAAGTGCGCCAAACTCCAAATGGTACGAAGGCAAAGAACCTCCTAAAAATATGTTTTTACAGGTAGGAGAAAATATAAGTGCCGTCACAGCTAGTTGGGAGATAGATTTTTGGAAAAAATTTAAAAATCAAAAAGAATCTGATTTAGCTGATTTTTTAGAAACTGTAGAAGCAAAAAGAGCTATCGAAAACAGACTGATTAATTCTATCGCAAAAGCTTACTTCAATCTTGTACAATTAAATGCACAAATCGAAGTTGCAAAAACGAACGCAGCATTGAGCGACAGCACTTTGAAAATGATAGAATTACAATACGAAGCCGGAGAAATTACAAAACTTGCTTTGCAACAAACCGAAGCACAAAGATTAGCCGCACTATCTTTGGTTCCTGAGTTAGAACAAGAAATCGTCATTCAGGAAAATGTTTTACAAACTTTAACCAGCCACTACCCCTCTGAAGTAGAGATTTCAAACAACCTGAGCGAAATCGTTAGACAAGATAGTTTAATAGATATTGGAGCTCCTATTGATTTGCTTAGAAATAGGCCGGATGTGCGAAAAGCAGAATACAAACTGATCGCAGCTAATGCCAGTGTGAATATCCATAAAGCTTTAAGGTATCCCACGCTTACTTTAGGCGGAAGTTTTGGACTTAACTCTCTATTACCGGAAAATTGGTTTAATATTCCCGGTTCTTTATTCGGAAGTTTCACCGCTGGCTTATCTGCCCCTATTTTTAAGCGGAGAGAACTGAAAACAGCCTATGAAATCGCGCTCTTAGAAAGAGAAAAATCAGAATTAGACTTGTATAAATCTATATATGAATCCGTAGCTGAAGTATCAAACGCGCTTGTATCCATAGAAAAACAAAAAGAAAGATTAAACTACGCCGAACGAAGAGTTGAAAATGCCCAATCCGCTGTTTATAATGCAAACTTATTATTTAGATCGGGCTACGCTACTTATTTAGAAGTAATTACTGCTCAAAGTAATGCATTACAGAGTAATTTGGATCGTATTGAAATCCAACGCGAGCATTATGAAGCTATCATCAATTTATATTCAGCTTTAGGTGCAGAATGGTAAAAAATATGATCTCATTTCTTCTCAGCAGAGTCATTGGAATTTGATTCTTCATATTTTTTAAATGCACTCCATCCCTGAGCTTTCAAAGGATGGATATTCCCGGATTTAGATACCATATCTATACCGGATTTTTTTTCTGTTATATGCCCAATGATACTAACATCTGCTAACACAGTTTTTATTTTATCATATTGACTCTGGGGTATTGTGAATAACAATTCATAATCCTCACCTCCGTTTAATGCACATATTGTGGGATCCAAACCAAATTCTCTCGACGTATCATAGGTCATCGGATCTATAGGGATTTTGTCCTCATAAATACGGCAACCGACATTTGAGGACTTACAAATATGAAAAATTTCAGAAGCCAAACCATCCGATACATCTATCATAGCGGTAGGTAGAAGCTCTAATTTTTGCAATAATTCTATAATGTCTTTACGGGCTTCCGGTTTTAATTGGCGTTCAACTATATAATCCTTCCCTTCTAAATCTGGCTGTATCTGAGGGTTTTCTAGAAATATTTGTTTCTCTCTTTCCAAAAGTTGCAAACCGGTATATGCTCCTCCCAAATCGCCAGATACACAGAGCAAATCACCTTCTTTTGCACCTGAACGATAAACTACTTTTTCCGGATCCACATACCCTATACTTGTCACAGAAATGACCAATCCCTGTGCAGAGGAAGAAGTATCCCCTCCTACTAAATCTACTTTATATTTTTTGCATGCAATATGTATACCTTCGTAAATTTCTTCTATAGCTTCAAGAGGAAATTTAGAAGAAATGCCTAACGCTACTGTTATTTGAGAGGGTTGCCCATTCATAGCATATATATCGCTCAAATTTACCTGCACGGCTTTATAACCCAAATGTTTTAATGGGCTGTATCGCAAATCAAAATGTACATTCTCTAAAAGAATATCTGTCGAAACCAAGGTTTGTTTATCTGAAAAATCAAGCACTGCAGCATCATCCCCTACCCCTTTGATCGTGCTTTCCTGGACAATTTCAACCTGACGGGTTAAATGTTCGATTAAGCCAAATTCCCCTAATTCTGATAATTCTGTTTTGCCTTTGTTTTCAAACATATTTTTATAAATTAAAGTCCATAACGAGCTGAAATTTCTAACATTCTCTCAATAGGTTTTCTGGCTTTATCAATCAATTGATCATCCAGTTCTATCTCCGGAAGTTCGTAATACATTGCTTTATATAGTTTTTCCACTGTATTTAATTTCATATATGGACAATCATTACAGGCGCACATGTTATTCGGTGGAGCTGGAATAAAAGTCTTATCAGGACTCGCTTTCTGCATTTGATAAATGATTCCAGATTCTGTGGCTACTATATACGATCGGCTGTCATCTTCAATCGTATATTTTAACAAACCGGAAGTAGAACCGATATAATCAGCTTGATTTAAAATATGGGGTTCACACTCAGGGTGAGCAATAAATTTTGCCTCTGGGTGTTCTCTTTTGAGAATTTCCAATTTATCATCTGCAAAAATCTCATGTACCATACACGCCCCATTCCACAAAACCATATCCCGCCCTGTTTGTTTAATGATATGTTTTCCTAAGTTTTTATCCGGACCGAAAATAATTTTTTGATCTTTAGGTAAACTTTCCACAATTTTCACCGCATTTGTGGATGTACATACAATATCGGATAATGCTTTCAATTCTGCAGTACAATTAACATAAGTAATTACCAAATGATCAGGATATTGTTCTTTGAATTTAGCGAATAAATGCGGAGGGCAACTATCAGCCAAGGAACAACCTGCTTTTAAATCCGGTAATAAAACTTTTTTGGAGGGGGATAGTATTTTTGCTGTTTCAGCCATGAAATGTACTCCGGCAAATACAATCACATCCGCATCCGTTTTTGCTGCCTGCTGAGATAACCCCAGACTGTCTCCTATATAATCCGCTAAATCTTGAATTTGAGGTTCCTGATAATAATGGGCAAGAATTACTGCATTCTTCTCTTTCTTAAGCCTGTTTATTTCTTCTACAAGATTGATATTTGGATTTATGACTTCATCAATATATCCTTTAACTTCTAAATCTTTTTCAAAAGCGATATTCATAGCAAAATTTTATTCTCTTTAAATAATCTTACTGTTTACAAAAGTAATGAATCAAAATGAATTGCTTTTCACATTTTCCTTTTTCAATAAATAATAAAATAATATATTAAAGAAATACTTATTGTTTATTAAGCTGTGAATATGTGGAATAAGATCTATGTTTTATATTTGTAATCTAAGTTATTATCTCTTTATCCACAGGTTATTCACAATTGATGGATATTTTAAGATTGGATATCAGACTTTTAATATTTTCAGGATTTAACTTTCCATATCAGAATGTGAAATACTTTTATGTGAGATTAATGTGGATATCTTAAGAATTTGATAGTGTACTTCTCACAAAATTGTGGTTAATTTGTTATAATCTTTGTGTATTGTTGGACGTTGAAATTTTTCAACGTTCTTTGTACACATTATCCACAGGTAATGTTAATTATTTTTGATAAATAGGTATGCATATCAATATAGATTTTCTGGTGATAGGTTCGGGAATTGCCGGATTAAGTTATGCTCTTAAAGCAGCGGATTATGGTAAGGTTGTTATTATCACTAAATCATTTGATAATGAGTCTAATACCAAATATGCACAAGGAGGAGTAGCCGCTGTAACCCAAAAAACTGATTCGTTTGAAAAACACATAAATGATACTTTGTTGGCTGGAGATGGGCTTTGTGATAAAACGATTGTCGAAAATGTGATTAAAGAAGGTCCCGATCGAATAGGTGAGCTCATCGATTACGGGATTCAGTTTGATAAAATTGAAAATGGAAAATATGATTTAGCAAGAGAAGGAGGACATTCTGAAAATAGAATATTGCATTATAAAGATATAACAGGATTTGAAATAGAGAGAACACTGATATCGGCTACCCGAAAGCATCCTAATATTACATTTCTCGATTATTATTTTGTTGTTGATTTAATAACCCAACACCATTTGGGAGAAGATATCCGACGTAATTCGGAGTCTATTATTTGTTACGGTGTTTATGCTTTGAATAAACAGACTAAGGTAGTAGAAACTATGTTAAGTAAGGTCGTCATATTGGCTACCGGTGGTCTGGGGCATATTTATAATTCTACGACCAATCCTTCTATTGCTACAGGGGACGGTACGGCTATGGTTTACCGTGCTAAGGGGAAAGTACGTAATATGGAGTTTATCCAATTTCATCCTACGGCTTTATATAATCCTCTTGATAACCCTTCATTCCTGATTTCGGAAGCTGTGAGAGGTTATGGGGGTATTTTGAGAAGAAAAAATGGAGAATCTTTTATGAAAGAATATGATTATCGTGGATCCCTGGCTCCTAGAGATATAGTAGCGCGGGCTATCGATAATGAAATGAAAAAATCAGGTGCCGAATATGTTTATTTAGATATTACACATAAAAATAAAGAAGAACTTTTACATCATTTTCCAAATATTTATGACAAATGTTTGTCGATAGGGCTTGATTTAGCAGAAGATTATATTCCGGTACGACCAGCGGCTCATTATTCTTGTGGAGGGATTTTGGTAGATGAAAATGGATCGAGCAGTATTAAAAATCTATATGCCTGTGGCGAATGTTCTTCTACGGGTTTACATGGAGCTAATAGATTAGCTTCCAACTCTTTACTTGAAGCTATGGTGTACGCACATAGAATATTCCTTGCTACGTTTGAATCTTCTGAAGCTATTGATTTTCCTGAAAAAAATATTCCTTCTTGGGATGATACGGATACCGTTTTATCTAATGAAGATATTTTGGTGACGCATAATCTGAAAGAGACACAAGAAATAATGAATAATTATGTTGGAATTGTGAGATCTGATTTTAGACTTGAACGAGCAATGCGGCGACTTGCTTTATTACAACAGGAGACAGAAGATTTCTATAAAAAAACAAAGCTATCTGTTCCTTTATGTGAACTTAGAAATGTAATTCAAAATGCTTATCTTGTTGTTAAGTCAGCTATGCTTCGTAAAGAAAGCCGCGGGTTACATTTTACGACAGATTATCCCAACCATTCTGAGGATATTATAGATACAATTTTATAAAATATGGCCACTATCCTTCCTACCAAAAAAATATATCCAACTATTCCTGAAAGCTGTTTTTTAGCTCCGAATGCTACAATAATAGGAGATGTTATTTTAGGAAATCATAGTTCGGTGTGGTTTCAGGCGGTGGTACGTGGAGATGTTAATTATATTCGGATTGGGGAGTATACCAATATACAAGATGGTGTTATTATTCATTGCACTTATCAAAAGACAGGTACAGACATAGGGAGTTATGTGAATATTGGGCATAACGCTATAATACACGGTTGTACGCTTAAAGACCATGTTTTGATAGGAATGGGGGCTATAGTGATGGATAATGCCGTAGTTGAACCCTATGTCATAATAGCAGCAGGTGCAGTAGTGCTAGAAAATACAGTATGCGAAACGGGTTTTCTCTATGCCGGGATTCCAGCCAAAAAAATAAAACCGCTCACAGAAGAACAAAGGCAAATGCTCCAAAAGTTACCTCACAATTATGTGAAGTATAGTAAATGGTTTTCTACGGATTCTGAGAATCAAAAGTAACATTAATTTCGTCATTTTGTTCCCAATTTGCCCGTACGGTAAACACTTTATCAAAGTACCATATAGGTTCAGCTTGCTTTTTTGTGTATACATTCCCCGGATCCCACCTACCATTTTTGTTCTGATCCCATAATACTCTTAAAGTATATTTACCTCCCATGAAATTCAGATAAGAAATTTCATTTACTTCCTCTCCCGTTACGATTTTTCTGTCATAAACATTCTCTTTCTTTTCATCCGTTACTTCTATTATATATTGTTCTTCGCTGTCTAATCCACTGATTTTAAAATGTATATCTCCATAATTATCACTTTCATCCAAGGTGAAATTTAATTTTTTATCTTCGTTTGAGGTCTCAAAGGCCCCCACTATTGCCCCTTCTTCTATAGTGAGTTCGTATTCTTTTTTAGGTTTCCAATTATACCTCAGCCAATAACTGTTTTTATGGAGTGTGTCCTTTTGAAGGGAAAATCGAGTTACTTTTACTGAATCTTCTGTAATGATTACTTTGGATTTGTCCATATCTTCAATAGGAAAATTGCTGGTAATGCGTATGTGTTTTACTTTATCTACTTTATTACTAATACTGAATTCAGGTTCAATTTTACGATCTAATTTTAAATTACGGGGTTTTCTTAATTGGATAGTATCCAAAGGCTCGTTTTCATCTATTATTTCTAACCTTACAGAATCAAAATCAAAATTTTCTAAAAATATCTTGCTGCTGTCATTCTCTGCCGTAAACCACACTATTTTAGATTCATTTAAATAATCATCGTCTAAAATATTGATTTCAGGGTTTATTAGAGGTTTATTGAATGCCAGGGAAAGAAAACCTTTATTATCTATTTTTCTATCTATGACGCGGAAGTTCTCTGAAAAACCTTGGGTATATTCTAATTCTATTCCAGAGGTGTCTCCGGATAAAACGATGCTGTCTTTTAAGAACCCTATAGATTCATCTCCCCCATTATATATTCTATTGTTATCTTCTTCTTTTAGGGCATAAATTCTATATGTATCTTCCCGGAGATTAGAGAATTTAAAATTCCCAAGAGTATCTACACTTGTGAAAATATTAGCTTTTGATTTTCCAAAAATACTATCCTGATGAGTAGGAATTAATAGTATTTTTACATCTTCATCATCTTTATAATCAAACTCTTTTTTGAACCCATCTTTTACGCTTCCACTAATGGTCAATGAGTCGAGTTCATCTCCGGTACTGAAAACATACACGAAGTTCCGTAATTTATTTCCTTCATTAAAATCTACTAATCCTTCTCCAAAATTTAAACTATAAGTAGTATTTTCATCCAAAGAATCGGGCAGGGTGATATGTAAATCTTTTTTCTTTACTTTATATATAGGTTGAGTTTCTGTATCGGGCGAAATGCTAAATTCACTAAATTGGTTGTTTAGTTTTACAAATTCATCAAATGTGATAATGATTTCTTCTTCCGTAAAATTTGTAGAAAAGTTATCGGGATACATTTCTAAAATTTTTGGAGGGATCGTATCTTTTGGTCCTCCTGTAGGCCTTTGCATATTTGCGCAGCCAAAATTTTGACTTATAAAGAACAAAATAAGACCGAAAAACAAGAGCTTCCAAAATAACCCCCTTTTTAAGCGATTTAAAGGAGTTTTATTTTTTATTATGTTATGAGTCATAAATTTAAAAATAAACGATTGTAGGTGATTTTTTATTTTTTAATACAACTTATTGATTGATAGTGTTTTAGGTTATATGTACCATTAAAACACTAATATCAGAAGGATTTACACCTGAAATTCGAGAAGCTTGTCCCAAAGTTCTAGGTTTTATTTTCAAAAGTTTCTCTCTAGCTTCTATGGATAAAGAATTCAATTTCATATAGTCAAAATCTGGATTTATTATTTTATCTTCCATTTTTTTGATCCGCTCTATGATATCTTTTTCTTTCTGAAAATAGCTATTATATTTTATATTTATTTCAGCTTGTTCGATAGTTTCTTTTTCAAATTGATTTAAGAAGCTTTGTATTTCGTCACTATGGCCGCCCAAATCTTTGATATTTACTTGAGGTCTGGAAACAATATTATACCATTTTGTTTTTTGATTTACCGTAGTTGAATTTACATCTTTTAAAAGTGAATTTATTTCTTCTATTTTTCCGCTTTTATTTTTTAAGTAATTTACAATTTTTTCAGTGTCCTTTATTTTTTCTTCTACCTTTTGCAAACGTTCTTGTGCTACAAGTCCTAATTCATGGGCTAAAGGTGTTAATCGTATATCAGCATTATCTTGCCGAAGTAGTAATCTATGTTCGGCTCTGGAGGTGAACATTCTATAAGGCTCGTCTGTTCCCTTAGTAACTAGATCATCAATTAGTACACCTATGTATGCTTCTGTTCTTTTTAATATAACTTCGTGTTTATCATTTATACGTTGGTGGGCATTTATACCTGCCATTAAGCCTTGAGCAGCGGCCTCTTCGTATCCCGTCGTTCCGTTAATTTGTCCCGCAAAGAATAAATGTTTGATTTTGAAAGTTTCTAAAGTAGAGTCTAACTGCATAGGAGGAAAGAAATCATATTCTATTGCATATCCGGGTCTATACATTTTAGCTTTTTCAAAACCTGGAATTAAATTCAAAGCCTTTAATTGCACATTTTCTGGGAGAGAAGTGGAAAAACCATTTACATATACCTCTACTGTTCTTTCTCCTTCCGGTTCTATAAATATCTGATGCCTTTCTTTATCGGCGAATCTATTTATTTTGTCTTCTATGGAAGGACAATATCGGGGGCCAATTCCTTTGATCCTCCCTGTGAACATAGGGCTATCTTCAAAACCTTCTTTTAATGTTTCATGTACTTTATCATTAGTATAAGTGATCCAGCAACATCTTTGTTTTAGTTTATTTTCTACTTTTGTATAAGAGAACCCGGGATTATCTTCATCGCCCCATTGTTCTTCTACTTTTGTGTAATCGATTGTTCTTCCATCTACTCTCGGAGGGGTTCCGGTTTTCATTCTACCTGATTCAAATCCTAAGGATACTAGTTGTTCTGTAAGGCCTTTGACAGCCCGTTCTCCTGTCCTTCCTCCTCCAAACTTCTTTTGGCCTATATGGATAACACCATTCAGGAAAGTTCCATTTGTTAAGATTACTGCATCTGAATAAATATTGAGCCCCATTGAAGTTTTTACCCCTATGGCTTTATCCCCTTTTGTCAAGACTTCGGTGACAGTGTCTTGCCACATATCTATATTAGGATGCGCTTCTAAAGCTAACCTCCATTCTTCCGCAAATCTCATACGATCGTTTTGTGTCCTTGGGCTCCACATGGCAGGACCTTTTGATTTATTCAACATACGGAACTGTATAGTGGATTTATCTGCAATAATACCTGTATACCCTCCCATAGCGTCTATCTCTCGGGCAATTTGTCCTTTTGCCACGCCTCCAATCGCTGGGTTACAACTCATTTGTGCAATAACTGCTAAATTCATCGTTATCAATAAAACACTCGAACCCATATTCGCAGCAGCCACGGCTGCTTCTGAACCGGAATGCCCCCCGCCTACTACTATAACATTATATTTTTCAAACATATTTCTTTCCGTTTATGTTCCACGTGAAACTTTACTTTAATGTTTCACGTGGAACGTTATTCAAAATTACTTAAATACATCCATCTCTCCATTTTCTTTTCCATTTTGATTTGGAGAGTTTTAATATTTGTAGAAATCTCTTCTAATTCTTTATAATCTGTAGTTTGATTTAAGGATTCTGTAAGATCGGATGTTTTTATTTCTATATCCTCTATTTCTTTTTCTATATTTTCCAATTCCAATTTTTCTTTATACGTGAGTTTTTTCTTTTCTTTTTCTTCTCTCTCCTTTTTTATGGAATCAGATTTTAAGGTGGGCTTTTCTTTTTCTTCTTTCAAATCGAGGAAACTTGTGTAGTTTCCATTGTAAATTCTTATAGTTCCAAATTCTTCAAAAATAAAAAGTTGATTGCATATTTTGTCTACAAGGTACCTATCATGTGAAACTAAAATAAGAACTCCCCTATATTCTAATAAGAATTCTTCAAGAATGTTAAGTGTGTCAATATCCAGATCATTAGAAGGCTCATCTAATATTAAAAAATTAGGGTTTGTCATCAATACCCGCATGAGCTGTAATCTTTTTCTTTCTCCTCCACTTAGTTTTTTAACTAAATCATATTGTTTTTCAGGAGGAAATAAAAAACGGTTTAGTAATTGTGCTGCGGATATGTTTTCTCCTTTTGTAACTTGAATGAATTCTGCTACATCGGTTACTACTTCTATTACTCTTTTAGTGTCGTCAAGGGGTAAGCCTTCTTGCCTGTAATAACCAATTCTTGTCGTCTCACCAAGATTTATATGCCCCATGTCGGGCTCAATTTCTTGTGTAAGCAATTTAATAAATGTACTTTTCCCAGTGCCATTCTTTCCAATAAGACCTATTCTATCATGCCTTTTAAATACATAAGAGAAATTTTTAACAATATTTTTATTAGAAAAGCTTTTATTTAAATTTTCTATTTCCAATATTTTTCCACCTTGCCGCTGCATGTTGGAAGCAAGGGAAATATCTTTTTTATGTATGTTTTTTTTTGCTTTCTTTTCCAAATCATAAAAAGAATCAATTCTGGATTTGGATTTCGTACCTCTGGCTTTCGGTTGCCTACGCATCCACTCTAATTCTTTACGCAATAAATTATTTGCTTTTTCAGAACTAATTTTCTCAATTTCTTCTCTTTCTGCTTTTTGTTCTAAGTAATCGGCGTATTTTCCTGAATACGTGTAAATCCTTCCATGGTCGATTTCTCTTATCTCTGTACAAACAGTATCTAAAAAATACCGGTCATGAGAAACAAAAAGTACGGTCTTATTGTTTTTTTGAAGCAGTTTTTCCAACCATTCTATGGTTTCTATATCCAAATGATTGGTGGGTTCATCCAATATGTAAATGTCTGGATCTAAAATCAATAATTTGGCAAGAGATAATCTTTTCTTCTCTCCTCCTGACAACGTTTGAATAAGCCTTTCCGTATTTGTTATTCCTAATTTTGACAAAATAGTTTTAGAACGGTTTTCGTAATCCCAGGCATCATTTGCTGATATTTGATCCATTAATATTTGAAGTTCTTTTTGATCGGAATGAGGATCTGAAATCAAACTTTCATAATCTGAAATTAGTTTTTGAATTTTATTCTTAGTTTTAAAAATAAAATCAAATACAGTTTCAGAATGAGTGTGTGTAAATTCCTGCGGTAAATATCCGAGTTCTATTCCATCTTGTTTAATAATGCTCCCTTCGTCCGGAATGAGAAGACCGGCTAATATTTTTAATAAAGTAGATTTTCCGCTTCCATTATGACCCACCAAAGCTACTTTACTGCCAGATTGCAAAGAAAAATTTACGTTTTTTAATAACCACTGATCATTAAAAGACTGACTGATATTTTCACCCGCTAATATACTCACGCGCTTTCTATTATGGTATTAAAAGTATAAATGTATTTACCTTTTTTGTTAAGTAAAACATTGTTAATCATTGACTTACTTATGATTTTTGCTGAAACAGCTTTGTATTTTTTTAATTTCCCAATAAACATAAAACTCAGTACCTTCATAAAAAATTTTCCTATAGTTTCTCCTAATCTGAATTCATTTCTTTTACCTAATAGTAAGGAGGGCCGGAAAATATGTATGGATTCTATATCAAGGTTTGAAATTGAATCTTCCACTTCCCCTTTTATCCGTAAATAGAAATTTTTTGAATTTTTGTTAGCACCTATACTGGAGACAAGGGCCACTACTTTACAACTGTTTTTTATAGCAATTTTAGCTACTTTTATAGGGTAGTCATGATCTATTTCCCGGTATTGTATTTTGTTAGGAGTCTTTTTTTTGGTGGTTCCTATACAAATATACAAATGGTCGAAATGTATGCTAGTTATTTGATTATCAGCGTTTTTTATATCTGTTATTATATTTGATATTTTTGTATTTTGAATATAAATAGGCTTTCTGCTTATAGCGTATACTTTTCTGTAAGCAGTATTTTGGATTAATTGAGGTAAAAGATGTGAACCGATTAATCCATTTGCGCCCAATACTAAAGCCGTATAATTCTTATTCTCCATTTCAATGGCACAAAATTAATTAAATTATATGGTATTGAGCTTATTACTCTAATTTTTTGAAACTCAGATTATTTAATTCTCAAAACCTAAATAAAACACAAAAATAAAATAATACAATTTGGGTACAGTTATTTTGTAAAAAATGAAGTTTATAAACTGATAATCAATACTTAAGATCTGTAAGAAGGCTTTTGGTGAATTTTCCGATTAATTCAACCTATAATTTGCAATTAAGTTAAATTTTGGGATCGGTATAGTTAGCATCTCTTGCGTAACATGATTCAGCATATTGTAATGGCCTTCCATACACCCCAAATCACTTTTTAAATTGCAGCCGGAAACATACTGGTATTTCTCCCCAGGTTTGAGGATAGGCTGTTGCCCTATTACCCCTCTTCCATCTACTTTTTTTCGTTCTCCTACAGAATCAAAAATTTCCCAATGTCGGGTCATGAGTTGTATGGTATGTTCGCCTTTATTTTCGATGGTAATTTTGTATGCAAAAATATAATATTGTTTATCCGGCTTAGAGTACTCTGATTTATACATACTTTCTACCGTTATCTTTATGTTTTGTGTTATTAATGCATTCATGACAATAAACAATTTATCAAAATTAGGGTTTATTATTGATTCTTTGAATCGTATTCTGTGTAAATAGAATTCTTAGCATCTTAGCCTTTCATTTTTGGATGAATTTAATTACCTTTTTGGAAAGGTTTTTTTGCTTTAAAAACAGATGAAATAATTTTGTATCATTGCACCAATTTATGAAATATTGTGATAAATGAACATGATGTATACTATAGATTTGTTGGGGACCATGGTATTTGCTATATCGGGTTCTATGGCGGCAAATCGACAGCGGATTAATATTATTGGAGCTGGTTTTACGGGTTTTGTTACAGCTATTGGAGGAGGCTCTTTGCGGGATTTATTTTTGAATCTACGTCCGGTTTGGGTAGATGATTCGAATTATATATTTATTATTTTACTGGGGGTAGCATTATCGATGGTTGGAAATAAATTTTTAAATAACTTAGCCCGTACTTTAACTTTTTTTGATGCTTTAGGAATTGGCTTTTTTTGTATTGTAGGGGTACAAAAATCTTTGCAATATGAAAGCACAGCGGTAGCAGCAGTTATTTTAGGAATGTTTTCGGCGGTTATGGGTGGAGTTACCCGAGATACGCTCTTAAATGAATTACCTCTTATTTTTCGGAAAGAAATTTATGCCACTGCATGTTTGGCAGGTGCATTAATGTTTGTCGTTTTGCAAAATTTAAACGTACCGAATTCAATAAATGCTTGGGTAAGCGCAATGGTCGTTGTATTTTTAAGGTTACTTGCTGTGAGATATCAACTTACCCTGCCTTCAATAGACGAAAAAATAAAATGAGATTAAAGAATTTAACGTCCCTTTTTAAAGTTGGGAAAACGCATTCGGTAAGGAACTGAAATTTTTCCTTTGGATATTGCATCTAACTTACTTTTTAACATTGCTTTTTTCAAAGGGCTTAATTTATCGACGAAGAGTTTCCCTTCTATATGATCAAATTCATGTTGGATAATTCTAGCAGCCATCCCGGAGTATTCTTCTTCAATCTCTTCAAAATTTTCATTCAAATAGTTGATAACGATTGATAGAGGTCTATCCACTTCTTCGGATATATCTGGGATACTTAAACAACCTTCTATCTCTCCTACTTTTTCATCTTTTTCTTCCACCATAATTGGATTGATAAAGACTTTTTTAAAGTTTTTTAAGGACGGATCACCTTCCTCCTCGTCATCACTTTCTGAATATGGAGTTGCATCTACGACAAACAGCCGGATTGCTAAGCCTATTTGAGGGGCAGCTAAGCCCACACCTCTGGCAGCGTACATAGTGTCAAACATGTTTGCAATTAAATCTGAAAGACCCTCATAATTTTCATCGATCTCTTCTGTCTTTTTCCGCAAAATGGGATCTCCATATGCAACTATCGGAAGCTTCATAATTTTACATTTGTTATTATCCGCTACAAAATTATCAATTATTTATGATTGTGATATAAAATATCCAGACTATTTAATCTTAATTTACACCCAGTGATTTGAAGATCGTATCTACAAATTAGGAAACTAAAAGCACGATATGTATATTTACCTATCAGCAATAAGCTGTACTGAACAGAATTTCAAAATCATTAATAATTAAAAATAAGTATGAATCGAAAACTTCGAATGGGAATGGTAGGCGGTGGAAAAGATGCTTTCATTGGAGCTGTACATCGTATTGCCGCCTTTATGGATGGTAAAGTAGAACTTGTTTGTGGAGCTTTTAGTATTGATTCTAAAATCAGCAAAGAATCCGGAAAGGAATTATTTGTTGCAGAAGATCGAATATATGAAAGCTATCAAGAGATGATAGAAGCAGAATCAAAATTACCAGAAGGGGAAAGAATGGATTTTTTGACCATAGTAACCCCTAATTTTGTGCATTTTGATCCGGCAAAACAAGCGTTAGAAAATGGCTTTGACGTGGTTATCGAAAAACCGATGACTTTTACATTGGAAGAGGCAAAAGAATTGCAGAAAATAATTGATAAAACTGGAAAAACGCTTTGCTTAACACATACTTATTCAGGGTATCCCATGGTGAAACAAGCCAAAGCTATGGTAGCGGACGGCCATTTCGGCAAAATACGGAAAGTATTGGTGGAATATCCACAAGGTTGGTTGAGCCGTTTGACAGAAAGAGAGGGAAATGCAGGAGCAGCATGGCGTACAGATCCGAAAAGATCCGGTAAATCCGGTTGCATGGGGGATATTGGAACACATGCGGCCCACTTAGCAGAATATGTAACGGGATTGGAAATCAAGCAACTATGTGCTGACTTAACCACATTTGTAGAAGGTAGAAGATTGGACGATGATGGTAGCGTGCTTTTGAGATTCGAGGAAGGAGCAAAAGGGGTGTTAACAGCTTCACAAATTGCAGCAGGTGAGGAAAATGCACTCCGAATTAGAGTGTACGGCGAAGAAGGTGGGTTCGAATGGGCAAACCAAGAGCCGAATAACCTGATTGTAAGAATGCTGGATCAGCCTATGCAAATATACCGCACAGGAAATAATTATGCAGAGCCTTATTCTTTAAGTTCATTTGCCACAGCCAATACAAGAATTCCTGCGGGACATCCTGAAGGACTTTTAGAAGCTTTCGCAAACATTTACCGAAACTTTATTTTAACTGTTTCTGCTAAAAAAGAAGGGAGAACACCAAGCCCTGAAATGTTAGATTTTCCACAAGTAGAAGATGGAGTGAGGGGAATGGCTTTTATCGACAAAGTTGTAGAGAGTAATGAAAGCAACGAGAAGTGGACAGAATTTACAGTTTAAGCAATAAAGACTGATAAAATTTAAAAAGAGGGCGTTTCAAAAGTCAGGCCTCACCGCTAGGAGAAGAGAGAAAAATAATATCGCGATGCCAAAATGCTTTGCTTCGCAGCTGCCAACGGCGGCTGTCATAATTTCTCGCAACGATGTTTTTGGTGTTTGCAAACTTTTTGAGACGCCCCTTTTCTATCCCTTTGATTATAAATCTACCTATCCTTCTTGCGGGATTGAAGCTTTCTCATCCAAAAAATTGTGCTGACAGACACGTTTGAAAGCTGATAACAGGATTAAAAAATTGATCTTAATATGATGAATAAAATAGCTTTTGAAGTAGCGGATAATCCTGCTAACCGAATTTTACAATTTGGCGGAAAATCTTACCTATATTTCGGGGGTACAGCCTATTTAGGGCTATCTATTCATCCTGAGTTCCAAGAACTTCATGTGCAAGGAATTAAAAAGTATGGTATAAACATAGGAACGTCCCGTATAAATAATGTACAACTTAAGTTATATCGGGATGCAGAAGAAAAACTTGCTGAAAGATTTGCTTTTACAGATGCTTTGCTAACTTCAAGCGGATATCTGGCATCTCAACTATTATATCAATATTATTCTCAGGAAGCAGATAAAATATTTACTGCTCCTAACACACATCCCGCTAATTCACCAGGCGTAAAATTAAACTATCCAGAATTAAGAAGAGAAGATTGGGAGAAAAATACTCTTCGTGAGATTCATAATTCCAATAAAAACACTTTTCTCATTTTGTCTAACTCTTTGGATAATTTATACCCTCAAAAGTATAGCTTTGAATGGATAGACGGAGTAGATGAAAATAAAAAGGTTATACTCATTATTGATGATTCTCATGGTTTAGGTATTGTTTGTGAAAATAAGAGTTCGGTTTCCTATGAAAATATTAAAAAAAACAACATTGAAGTGCTTATTACAGCTTCGCTTGCAAAGGGATTTAATACGGATGCCGGGCTTATTTTAGGGGAAAAAGAAAGTTTAAATAAACTTCGAAAACATCCTGTCTTTGTAGGAGCTTCTCCCCCCTCCCCCGCAGCTGTATTTGCAATGAGGGAATCGGAAAACCTATATAAAAGACAGAGACAAATACTGTTGGAGAACATAAAAACTTTTCGAAAGTTTGTAAATAACTCATTAATTTCCACGGAAAAATTTCCTGTATTTACATTTCCAAAAGAAAGCTTTTATACTTCCTTATTACAAAGAGGTTTTCTTATATCAAGTTTCCCTTATCCTAACCATGACTCTAAAGATTTGGACCGCATTGTGCTTTCTGCCTGTCACAAACACGAAGATTTAGAAAAGTTAAATGAAGCTCTTCAGTTTGTGTCATTAAAGAAATAAATGTCTAAAATTATATGAAGATAAACACGTGCATAAAGTAGGTTATATGGGTTTATGTGGGGTTTTAATTTTTGTAAAATATTGAAAATGAAAAGTTTTACTCATAGGATGTTTAACAAAAAAACTTAAATAATTTTTTTTATGATGAAAAAAGGGTATTTTTGCATCCCAAACATTTTGATGTTTATAAGTTGAGTAATAAATAATTATATAAAATAAAAATGACAAAAGCAGAAGTTATCTCAGAGATTTCGAATAAAACGGGTTTAGAAAAGGTTGACGTTCAAGAAACGGTGGAAGCGTTTTTTAAAGTAGTAAAGAATGCGATGATTGAAGGTGAAAATGTGTATGTCAGAGGTTTTGGAAGCTTTATTGTAAAGAAGAGAGCTGAAAAAACGGCACGTAACATTTCAAAAAACACAGCAATTATTATTCCGGAACATTTTGTTCCGAGCTTTAAGCCTGCAAAAGTGTTTGTGGAAAAAGTGAAAGAAGGGAATAAAGATAAATTAGACTAAAGAATGTTGAACACGAAGCAGATAATATTAATAGTTGCCGTACTTGCGATTATGGGGGCGTTGATAGCTCAGCCTATAAAAGGCTTAATAGATAAAGCTCAAGGCGAAGCGGAAGCCACTGCCACCATGGAAAGCACAGAAGCACATGATTTATTATCTATTTCGGAAGTTTTCAAAAGCGGAATTAATGCAGGGCTTGCGGAGAAAATAACCTCATTAGAGGAAGAATACCAAAATACTTCGAGCGACGAACAAAAAGAAGCTGTTTTATTAGAATTAGCAGAAAGTTGGGATGATCTGGCAAAGTATGCTCCCCAAGGATATATTTTTGAAGAGATAGCAGAAATTTCCCCTTCTTTTCAAAACTGGTATAAAGCAGGAAAAGCTTATCAACAAGCTTATGGAAATCTCCAAGATACTACACTTTCGGGAGAGCTTCACACAAAAGCAATCCACGCCTTTACCAAAGCCTTAGAAGAAGACGAAGGCAATTTAGAAGCAAAGACGGGATTAGGATCGGCTATTGTTTCAAATGGAGAAAACCCTATGGAAGGGGTGACAATGCTGTTAAGTGTGGTCGAAGAAGAACCGAGAAACTTAGAAGCTAATAAAGCGTTAGGTTTGTTTTCGCTGCAATCTAGACAATTCGACAAAGCTGTTGAACGGTTTTTGGTTGCAACAGAACAAGAAGAAAGTGCGGAATCTTATTTTTATTTAGCGACCGCCTATGAAAATATTGGTATGAACAGCGAGGCGATTGCTGCATTTTCAAAGAGTAAAAAAATCGCTTCTGATCCTACCTTATCTCAGTTTATCGATAGGAAAATAGGTGAATTGAGCAAAAAGTAATTAACAATATTTATAAAAATTTTAAAAGTATTTAGCTATGCCAAGCGGAAAAAAAAGAAAAAGACATAAAATGGCTACCCACAAACGCAAGAAACGTTTGAGAAAAAATAGACACAAGAAAAAATAAAGTAGACTATATTTATGTTTTCTCGAAAGTTAATATATTGTTTTCTTATTGAGAAAATTGATAATAGATGTTTAGAAGGTAGCCTAGTAGGTGGATGCGAACTCACGAAGTAACTGCTTTGTTGTGTTTATGATCTCTATGTATATGGGTTTAAACGTATATTAAGCAAGAGTTTAAATCAGATATCGGAGTATAAGTATTACAAAGCAGTATTTTTGAAATTCTATCCTCATGCAAGAATGATTTTATGGTTACATACCTCTGCTGCCTTATTATGTAACTCTTTATATTTGTGTAATGGTTTAATAGGGTGATGAATACTACTCAAGTATTTATCTTCCATAAATTTGTAGCTGTTGGTAAAGGAACTTATTATAGACTCCGTCCCAAACAAGGGAGTGACCATTGCTTTACTTCAGGATAAACAGCTTGTAGAACTTAATGAAGAACAAGTAGACGATAGTTTTTCGGTCGGAGATATATATCTGGGCCGTATTAAAAAAATAATGCCGGGGTTAAATGCCGCATTTGTAGATGTAGGGTATGAAAAAGATGCCTTTCTGCATTACCTCGACTTAGGTCCACAGGTTCTTTCGTTGCTCAAGCTTACCCGGATGATAAAGAATGGGAGTAGTCATGAAAAAATCGTACAAAATTTAAAACGAGAGAAGGATATTGATAAAACCGGCAAAATCTCTCAGGTATTAAAAAGAAACATGTTACTACCTGTGCAGATTGCCAAAGAACCTATTTCTACCAAAGGACCCCGATTAAGTTCAGATCTGTCGATCGCGGGTAGATTTTTGGTTTTAGTGCCTTTTTCGAATGCAATATCAATTTCCAAAAGAATTAAAGGGAATTCGGAACGTAAACGACTAAAAAAAATAGTGGAAAGTATAAAGCCACAGAATTTCGGCGTTATTATTCGTACCGTTTCGGAGCGGAAAGGGGTAAAAGAATTACAAAATGATCTGGAAGATCTGCTTTCAAAATGGGAGCGCTTCACGGAAAAATTAACAGATGCTAAACCGGCTCACCGGGTTCTCGGAGAAATGGATCGGGCTTCTACTATTTTGAGAGATATTCTGACAGACGAATTTTCCCATATACATGTGAATGACCAGGTGATGTACGAAGAAACGAAAGCGTATGTCAACGGTATTTCTCCGGATTTAGGAAAAATAGTTAAGTATTATAAGCATAAAGAACCTATTTTTGAACACTTTGGGGTAATCAGACAGATTAAAGGTTCTTTTGGCAGAACGGTGAATTTACAGGGAGGTGCGTATTTGGTAATCGAGCATACCGAAGCCCTACACGTAATTGATGTAAATAGTGGAAACCGTGTATCTAATAAAGAAAATCAGGAGAACAATGCGGTTATGGTCAATAAAGAGGCTGCACGGGAAATAGCCCGGCAATTGCGGCTTAGGGATATGGGAGGAATTGTGGTAATAGACTTTATAGATATGCATATCGCGGCTAACCGCAAAGAACTGTATGCTTATTTGAAAGAATGTATGGCTACAGATCGGGCACGGCATACGATTTTACCTCCGAGCAAATTTGGATTAGTCCAAATAACAAGACAGAGAGTAAGACCGGAAATGTCTATCACAACCAGCGAAAAATGCCCTACGTGTGAAGGTACCGGTAAAATTAGATCAAGTATTCTATTAGTAGATGATATAGAAAATAATCTTGCATATATTCTGCAGGAACAAAACGAGAAAAATATTACGCTTTGCGTCCATCCTTACATAGAAGCTTACATCAAATCTGGCTTTATCTCAAAAAGAATAAAGTGGTTATTCAAATTCGGACAATGGATAAAATTAAAAAGTTCATCTTCTTACCACTTAACAGAATTCCATTTCTTAAATTCTAAAAAAGAAGAAATCACACTGTAGTGATATTTGAAAATAGAAAAAGGGATTTATTCAACATGCCGAAGTGAATAAATCCCTTTTTTATTGCTGTAAAATATAAAACTTACAAAGTTGTTATTTATCGAAATACTTATCTTTGTATAAAAATATAAATATGTTTCCAAAAATAGACTTTACAACCACTAAAGCTTATCAATACCTTAGCGATCATTTTATACATATCTCTGAACAAGATATAAGGTTACTTTTTGAAAAAGATTCTCAAAGATTTGAGAAGTTTTCTGTTTTGCAAAACGATCTTTTATTTGATTTTTCTAAAAACCTTATGGATGACGAAACTTTAGCACTTCTTGTTCAGCTGGCTAAAGAATGTAACTTGGAGCAGGCGATTAAAGCTATGTTTGAAGGACAGGCTATCAATGAAACTGAAAATAGAGCCGTTTTACATACGGCTTTGCGAAATTTTAGCGGAGAACCTATCTATGTAAATGGGGAAAACGTCATGCCTTTAGTTCAAAAAAGCTTACAGCATATCAAAAAATTTTCTGCTCAAGTAATTTCTGGAGAATGGAAAGGTTATACCGGAAAATCCATCACAGATGTGGTTAATATTGGTATAGGGGGCTCTGACTTGGGGCCAGTGATGGTAACTGAAGCATTGAAATATTATAAAAATCATTTGAATGTTCATTTTGTGTCCAATGTGGATGGGACTCACATTGTAGAAGCTCTAAAGGGATTGAACCCTGAGACTACGTTGTTTTTGATTGCCTCCAAAACTTTTACTACACAAGAGACCATGGCAAACGCACAAACGGCCAAATCGTGGTTTTTAGATGGAGGTTCGGAACAAAAGGATGTGGCTAAACATTTCGTAGCCATGAGTACAAATGAAAAAGGAATTCGTGATTTTGGAATTGACCCTGAGAATATGTTTGAGTTTTGGGACTGGGTAGGCGGGCGGTATTCACTTTGGTCAGCTATAGGGCTTTCTATCGCTTTGGCTGTAGGGTACGAAAATTTTGAAAAGCTATTGCAGGGTGCGCATGAAGCGGATGTTCATTTTAAAAATACAGAGTTTGACCGGAACATTCCGGTTATTATGGCTCTTTTAGGCATTTGGTATAATAACTTTTTTGACGCCGAAAGCTACGCTATACTTCCCTATAGCCAATACATGCATAGGTTTCCGGCTTATCTTCAACAAGGGGACATGGAAAGTAACGGTAAATGCGTAGATCGAAACGGAAAAAGGGTGAACTACCAAACTGGACCTATTATTTGGGGAGAACCGGGTACAAATGGTCAGCATGCTTTTTATCAACTCATCCATCAAGGAACAAAATTGATACCGAGTGACTTCATTGCTCCAGCTATCCATACAAACCCCGTAGGAGAGCATCATGAATTGTTGATGTCTAACTTTTTTGCACAAACTAAAGCACTTATGGAAGGAAAAAATGCAGCAGAAGTGAAAGAAGAGTTGAGCGCTGGAGGCGAATCCGAAGAAGCTGTGAATAAACTTTTGCCTTATAAAATATTTGAAGGAAATAGACCTACAAATACAATTTTGATGAAAGAACTATCCCCTTTTACTTTGGGCAAACTGATTGCTTATTATGAACATAAAATATTTGTGCAAGGAGTAGTGTGGAATATTTTTAGTTTTGATCAATGGGGTGTAGAACTTGGCAAACAACTGGCGAAAGGCATTCTACCTGAATTAAAGACGAGTAGAATGGTAGATTCGTATGATGCTTCTACAAATGGTCTTATTAATCAGTTTAAAACATGGACAGAAAAAAAATAAGGCTTGATAAGGTCATCCGTTGAATAAAAAAGTTAGATCTACAACATGAAAATGACAGAAAAGAAAATAGATATACGAAGTTTAGATTTGCTTCAGCTCCGGGAGGAAATGGAAGTGTTGGGAGAAAAGAAATTTCGTGCAGCGCAGATTTACGAATGGCTATGGGAAAAATCTTCTGTAGATTTTGATGACATGAGCAATTTGAGCCTTTCGTTACGCGAGTTGTTAAAGGAAAAATTTATCATAAACAATCTGTCTATTAAGTCTTCGCAGGTATCGGCAGATAAGACCATAAAAAACATCTTTCAGCTCTACGACGGTGAAGAGGTAGAGGGTGTTCTCATCCCTACACCGGAACGCATGACGGCGTGTGTGAGTTCTCAAGTAGGCTGTAGCTTGAGCTGTAAATTTTGCGCTACCGGTTTTTTAGACAGAAAAAGAAACCTAAATGCGGATGAAATATATGATCAAGTAGTGGTGTTAGATCGCCAAGCTCAGGAATTATATGGGAAAGGGTTGACAAATATTGTATATATGGGCATGGGCGAACCTTTACTGAATTATGCGAATGTATTGCGATCCATAGAAAGAATAACAGCAGAAAATGGTTTGAACATGTCTCCTAAGAGAATAACTGTGTCCACTGCGGGTATTGCGAAAATGATAAAACGTTTGGGAGAGGATGAAGTGAAATTCAATTTGGCTTTATCGTTACATGCGGCTAATGATCAAAAAAGAGATCAGATCATGCCTATTAATGAGAAAAACTCTCTGGAGGCCTTAGCAGATGCGTTAAAATATTTTTATGCGAAGACAAAAAACAAAATTACATTTGAATACATAGTGTTTCATAGTTTTAATGATCAAATTCAAGATGCAAAAGAATTAGCCGATTTTTGTAAACATGTACCCTCTAAAGTAAATATTATAGAGTATAATCCTATTAGTAAAGCCGATTTTTTAAATGCTGAAGGAGATAAGATAGATGCTTTTGCCGAGTATTTGAGGGATCAGGATATTGTTACCAATATACGTAGAAGCCGGGGAAAAGATATTGATGCAGCTTGCGGCCAATTAGCATTAAAAGAAAAAGAAGGGGCTGAAATATAAAATAAATAGTATCTTTAATGCAAGGAATCCCTTAAAGTACGATAATGTGTCACCCAAATTATACTGGAAAAGCCTGAATTCACTTCTCTTTCCGAGAGCATGTATAGCCTGTGATAAAACTTTGATAGAACAAGAAGAATTTATTTGTATAGAATGTTCATTCTTTTTGCCCTTTTCAAATACGCGAAAAGGAATTGATAATCATGTAGAAAAGAAGTTTTGGGGAAAAATAATATTTGAATCTGCCTATTCTGTTTTTGATATGAAATATTCAGATCGGGTATACAAAATCATTCACAAGATAAAATATAAAAACCAGCCTAAAATTGCCTATAACATTGGAAAAATATTCGGACAATATCAAAGAGAGAAAGAATGGTTGCAAAATATTGATATAATATTACCTATTCCATTGCATAGCCGTAAAAAAAGAAAACGAGGCTATAATCAAAGTTTATATTTTGCAAAGGGTTTGGCGCAGAGTACGAATATACCTGTACATAATAAAGTGCTTAAAAGAAAAGTATTTACAATAAGCCAAACTCAAAAAAGCCGATTGGATCGGTATGAAAATATGGAGAATGTTTTTCAATGTATGGATCCGAGAGCAATATATAATAAGCATTTGCTTATTGTTGACGATGTAATTACGACAGGGGCTACTTTGCTCTCCGCAGGGCAAACTTTAAGGAATGAAACGTCTTGTAAACTGTCATTCCTTGCTATTGGAAATGCATAAAGCATGGATGTTAAAGGATTATTTATTCCATTTTAGATAAGGGAGATAAAAGAGAAAAAAACTGAAGACGGCCATACTTGTTCCAACCATATCGGCAAAAATATCCCACCAATCTGCACTCCGCGAATCTGTTAATAATTGAGCCCCTTCGGTAAGAAATGCGAATAAGGCTCCTATCATAAGTACGGAAACGCCGGTTTTAAATTTTCGGACTTTGGTTTTGCTTGAACGTACTTTTCCATGTAAAAGCAATGCTGCAAAAACAAAAAACAAACCACAATGTACTATTTTATCAAAGCCTTCAAAAAAAGTAAAACCGCCTGCGCTGGGCGATGGCCATAAAAATAAAGAAAGCATTAGAACAGCCCATAAAATAGCCCATTTATATCCGAAAATTTTTCTCATAGTTTGTTTCAACTCAAAATCAATGCCTAAAATATAAATATCCTCTTTTATAATAGGAAAAACAAAGAGCTTTTCGCTTATTATAAAATTAATTAAAAAAATTACTGGCTGATAATCAAATGATTGCGTTTTAACATGGTACTATGTATTGCAAAGTACTATGTAAACTTATATATTTGTAAGTATGAAAGCAGAAAATACACAAGTACAGATGCGGAAAGGGATTCTAGAGTATTGTATTCTTTCCATCATCTCGCGCGGCGAGATATATGCATCAGACATTATACGTGAAATGAAGGAAGCAGAACTGTTAGTAGTAGAAGGTACCCTCTATCCCCTATTGAACCGATTGAGAACAAATGGCTGGTTGAGCTATGAGTGGAAAGAATCTACATCTGGCCCGCCCCGAAAATATTATTCAATTACGGAAGAGGGCAAAGAAGTTTTAAATCAATTGGATCGCACATGGGAGGCACTTGTATTTGCGGTCGAAAAATCAATTAAAGGAAGGAATATCAACTAAAAATTTTCTTTTATGAACAAGACAATCATCATCAACATTAATAACATCGTATTTCATATTGAAGAAGATGCATACGACTATCTTAGAGCTTACATGCAGGATGTTAAGAAGCATTTCAGTAAAACGGAAGGGAGTGAAGAAATTATAGAAGATATAGAAAGCCGTGTTTCTGAAATTTTCAGTGAAAACTTAGATCCCGGACGAAAAGAAGTTATCAATAAGAAAGATGTAGAAGAAATGGTAGCTCAGATGGGAAGAGTGAGTGATTTCAGTGAGATAGATGAAGAAGAGTATTCAAAAGATTATGAAAATGAAGAGCCTGCAGAGGATCGGACTTTTTCTGCGGCTAGAAAACTTATGAGAGATCCCGATGATAAAATTTTAGGAGGAGTGAGCAGTGGTTTAGCTTTATACTTTGGTATCGATGCTATATGGGTAAGATTAGGCTGGTTAATCTTATTTTTATTAGCAGGCTCAGGAATTTTGATCTATATCATTCTATGGATTTTGGTGCCTATAGCACGTACACGCTCCGATAAAATGGCTATGCGGGGCAAAACGCCAAATCTTCAAAATTTTAAAAAATCTTTTGAAGATGAATTAGGAGGGCTGCAAGACAATATTTCTAATCCTAATTCCGGTCTGCGTAGAGGTATCCAAGTATTTGTTGACTTAGTAGTTAGGTTTTTCAGACTTGTAGGGTTATTTATTTTAGCTGTTTTTGCACTGGCTTTTGGCATAACGATTATCGCTTTATTTATAGGTCTAATCGTCGTATTTCTATCTCTGATTGGGGTGGCTTCGGGTGAATTTTACCCTGGTTTTTTGGGATATCTTTCTTCTACTGAGTCTATAATTGCTTTGATTAGTGGTTTTTTAGCAATCGTGATTCCGGTTTTTGCAATCTTTTATTTGTTTATCCGCGTGTTGTTCAAACAGAAACCTATGCATAATATCCTTACGCTGAGTTTACTGACCATTTGGATTATTTCGTTGGTGGGTTTGTTATACTATATCAATCTGGTAAAAATTGATTTTGCGGAGACGAGTACTATCAAAATAGAAGAAAAGATACAGCCTGAGGAAGTGTTTTTCTTTGAACAAAACGATGTTAAAGTTTTTCGTATAGAAAAAGAAAACAAAACTAAATTGAACTTCATAAAGAGCGATATAAATGTCATGCGCAGAAATTATATCAGTATTCGTTTTGAGAGCCTTGATTCCCTGTCAGGCCCTTACATAGAGTATAATTATTCGGCTAAAGGTAAAACCCTTCAACTGGCTTCTGAGCGAGCAAGCAATATTGAGTATCTGGCCAAACAACAAGGCGAAAAAGTAAGTTTTGACAGTCATTTTTCATTGAATCCTCAAGCTTTAGAAAGGGATCAAAAAGTAGATGCTGTTGTTTATCTTCCTGTTGGAACGGAAGTTTATTTACATACAAACCTTAGGGATAAGATAAGAAATCTATCCTATAAAGGCTGTGAGACGGAGTTTTCAAATAAACAAAATTATACGCACTGGCAGATGACCAATACAGGTTTAGATTGCCTGTCCCTCTCTGATGAAACAGATAACTAAATCATTTTAATAAATAAAAAAAATTGAAATAAACTTACATATGCACATTCATCAAGGTATCACTTTCCTTTTTTTATTTTCTGTATTTAAAGTTTTTGCACAAGATCAAGATATACAAGGTGTAATCATTACAGAAAGCAAGGCTTCTTTAGAGAGCGCTTCCGTATATTTAATAAAAGAGGAATCGCAAATTATGATCAAATCAGCCGTGACAAATGAAAAAGGAGAATATATTATTCAGGGAGCTCCTCATGGAAAATACCGTATAGAAGCTTCTTCTATAGGATATAATACGGTTCAGTCTTCAGTTTTTGAGGTGGGAGGAAAAAATGTAAAAATAGACACATTGATCTTATCGCGAAAGGAATCCGTTCTTGAGGAAGTTCAAGTAGAACGAAAGCTGCCACAAATTCAAATGCGTGAGGGTAAAACGATAATGAATGTGGAAAACTCTTCTCTTGCAACGGGAAATAACGCTATGGAAATATTAAAACGTGCGCCCGGTATAAGTGTGGATAATGAAGATGAAATTCTTTTGATGGGCCAAGCCGGAGTTAACGTAACGATAGATGGAAGAGAGACCTATATGAGTGGAGAGCAATTAGCAGATTTTTTGAAATCTACGGATGGGGATCAAATCAAAAGTATAGAAGTTTCGACTACCCGATCGGCAAAAGAAGAAGCAGAAGGCGGAGTGGGAAGAGTGAATATCGTATTGAAAAAAAATAAGCTTGAAGGTTTTACAGGAACATTTAACGCTACAGCGGGTCAGGGAGACAAGTTCAGGGCAAATACCTCTCTCTCGGTCAATTATAAAGTCAATGGCACTACTTTGTTCGGTTCTTATGCTTTTCAAAAAACACAAAATAACCATGAAATTGACATTTTCCGCATTATCTCTGATGGAGGTGAAGAAACTCAGTTTGATCAAAGCACGCAATTAGCTTCAAATCGAAGACCTCATAATTACCGTTTCGGAATCGAACAAAAAACTTCCGATAGAAATATATTAACCTTGCAGTTTAGCGGGTTGACAAGTAAGAAAAAAGAAAAATCTCAAGGGTTTACTCATATTCTCACTTCGCAAAGTATGGAAAAAAGTTTTTTAGATTCTCATTCTGACGTGAGGAATCCATTTGAGAGATATACTTTAAATCTTAATAATGAATTTAAAATTGATACAGCAAGCAAGAAAATTACGGCTGATTTGAATTGGAGTAAATTTAATGATACAGAGAAAATCAATTACTACAACCAACTTTTTAATAGTGATAATGAGCAACTCGAAGATGCAGAAATACGTCGGGCTCATACAAATTCGATAATTGAAATATTATCGGGAAAGATGGATTACCAACAAAGCATAGGTAAAGGAAAGTTAGAGACGGGCGTTAAATATAGCCATGTCAAAACGGATAACAACCTTACATACGAAAATTATTTAACTAAAAAATGGCAACATGACGCCACGCACTCTAATCATTTTATTTATACAGAAGAAATTGCGGCAGCTTATGCGGATTATACTTTCGACTTCGCAAAATGGGGGCTGAAAGCTGGTTTGCGTGCGGAGCATACTTTCTCGAAAGGAAATTCGGTGACTTTAGCCGAAGTGGAAAACAGGGAATATACAGACCTATTTCCTTCAGTGAATGTACATTACAATGTATCGGACAACCATATGTTAAATGTATCTTATGCCAAAAAGATTTCCCGCCCAAGCTATAGCAATTTAAACCCATTTGAATACTATTTAGATAAATACACCTCTGTAAAAGGAAATCCTTTTTTGAAACCTCAATATACAGATAGTTTTGCTTTGACTTACACATTGATGCAACGGTTTAATGCTACTTTAGGATATGACTATACCCACGACGCAATCGTGGAAAGCATAGGCCAGGATGCAGAGGAAAAGACCACTTGGATATATCGTGAAAACCTGGCAGATCAGCATACCACTTATATAAATATCAACGCACCTGTGCAGATAGGGAGCTTTTGGAGTATGAACAACAACCTCACATTTATCCGTCTTTTATATAATGGGCCTATAGCTGGAGAATTTATTAAGCAAAATGCATTCGCTTTTCAGGGAAATTCAATGCATAACTTTCAATTGGGTAAAGGTTTTTCTTCCGAATTGAACCTTCAATACATGAGTCCCTTTCTGTATAATGTATATAAAATTTCAGCTAAATGGAGTACAGATATTGGTTTTACGAAAAAATTTAAGGATGAGCGCAGCTCTTTAAAGTTTTCTGTTTCCGATATTTTTAGAACCGATGATCTGAACTTGCGCACGGAATTCGGACCGTACAATTCGATTTTGAATCAGCGTTTTGATTCGAGGGTTTTTCGACTTACTTTCTCATATACTATTGGAAATTTAAAACAAAAAACAAAGAGCAAATTACAGGATACAGATGAGCAGAGCAGAGCTATGTAAGGGAATAGCTTATTAAGATTCTTATGAGAATGGCTACGTTGATAATTGGATTTTATTACTCAGAGCAGGGCTCAGGAGAAAATAAGAAGCCTATTGGCTAAGTGGGGGCTGACGGTTTTAATTCCGGAGAAGAGTAACAACCTGTATTTCTTTAGCTGGTGAGAGCTGTGAACACCGGCAAGCTACCATGAATTGAGTTATGGCTATGCGCAGTATTTAATAAAAAATTAAGAAGTATTATTTTTTGGTCGGGAAGGGTCAGTAGCGCGTTTAAATATTTAAAACAGAACTCAGATTGGGAAGGCGTGAAGGGCAGAAGAGCTGCAAGAATTCAGGATCAGATATTTAACGCTGCCTGTACTAAATACGGTAAAATTTCTTTTTGGAAAGAAATGAAATTTTTCTTTACATCCGCATCAGAGACTGCTGTAAAAGCAAAAGAAAACACGATATTTTTACTACTTTTTATAAGGAAAGTCAATTTTTCCTCCTGTATAGTACTTGCAATAAGCTTATTATTCATAAAAGAAGATAAAAGTAAAAACTCTAAATCTTCAGAAAGCAGGCGTAAATATTCCTGGGCATTCGCTGATTCCCGGATAAAGTCCCAACCAATGAATTCATTACACACAGTGTAGGTTACCCGGCTTACTTTTAAAATAATATTAGCGAAAAAAGTATCTAATTTAGATATTTGTATGTTCTGATTGAGAATATCCTGTACATTTTCTTGTATATAGTCCATGAGCACAGCATGTAAAATATCTTCTTTGCTTTCGAAATGCTTGTAAATCGTTGCTTTGGAAGTATTAGCATGCTTTGCTAAAGCATTTACACTTGTTTTGTTGTACCCGAATCTCCTGAATAATTCGCGTGCTGATCTTTTAATACTATATGCGATATTCTCATTTTCCATAACTCAATTCACGACTGTATAGGAGTTTCCCATTTTCGAAACTCTGTAGGCCCTAAGAGGGCATTCGGCATTTTTTAGCGGCGAGCCATCTTTTAAAAGCCACTGTGCTCCACTTACCTGATCTTCGGCAATAAAACCATTTACAGTGACAGGGTTTCTCTCTTGCGGGTTTACAGGGCTGCACCGATCGTATGCAATAAAGTCATATTGTCCGGAAGACGACATATTGTATATAATTAAGCCAGCCACTCCCCCATCGATATATGCTTTTCCATTTGAATTAAAAGCTTCCGGGGCATTCGCCTGCGAAAATGTTTGTTGAATATTGATATCAGGAAGCACATTACAATTATTGCTTTTGCAGTTTACACAAAACCCAAGTAGAAGGAAAGCAGACATTTTCCATGCTATACGTAACATCTTGTTAGATCAACTCCGATTCAAACTGTTTTAAAAAGCGAACATCGTTTTCGGAGAATAACCGTAAATCTTTGATTTCATATTTGAGATTTGCGATACGTTCTATTCCCATACCAAAAGCAAAACCTGTGAATTTTTTACTATCTATTTTACAGTTTTCCAATACATTAGGATCCACCATGCCACAGCCCAATATTTCCACCCAACCGGAGTGTTTACAGAGCTGACAACCCTCTCCTTTGCAAATGGTACAAGAGATATCCATTTCCGCAGAAGGTTCGGTAAATGGGAAGTAAGACGGTCGAAAACGTACTTTTGTATTTTCGCCGAACAACTCCTGAACAAAATAAAATAAAGTTTGTTTTAAATCGGCAAAAGAAACTCCTTTATCAATATATAAACCTTCGACTTGATGAAAGAAACAATGCGCTCTGGCCGATATGGCTTCGTTCCTATATACCCGGCCTGGCATGATGGCCCGAAAAGGAGGGTTGCCTTTTTCCATCATACGTACCTGTACAGATGAAGTGTGTGTGCGTAGGGCAATTTCTTCATCGCCGTTTCTTTGTATAAAAAAGGTGTCTTGCATGTCCCGGGCAGGATGTTCCGGAGCGAAATTTAATGCGGAAAAATTATGCCAATCATCTTCTATCTCAGGCCCTTCTGATACGACGAATCCTAATTTGTTGAATATTTCTACTATTTCTTTGCGTACCAATGATAAAGGGTGCCTTGAGCCCAACTCCACCCCCTCTCCTGCAAGGGTCAAATCTAAACGGTTATTTTCATCTTCTTGTTGACTGTTTGATTCGAGTTTTTTCTTTACACTTGCGTACTTCTCTTCTGCTAATTTTTTAAGCTCATTAAGTTCCTTTCCCAACATTCTTTTTTCTTCTGCGGGAGCGGATTTAAACTCGTTGAACAAGGCTTTGATCAAGCCTTTAGACACTAAAAATTTAAGGCGGAAATCTTCAGCTTGCTGTATATCGGAAGCCTCAAAAGCTAACACTTCTTTTTTGGCGTCATAAATTTTATCTTTCAACATAGCTCAAAGATACAGCAAATAATTAATTTTAGAATAGAGAAAAGAGAGGCTTTTCTAAAAAAATCAGAAAGGGAGGTCATCATCCTCTTCTTTATTCTCATTGTAATCGACCTCTTCTTCTGCTTTGTCTTCCCTAGTATTTTTATTCGTAGGGCCTTGTGTCTCTTTGTTTTCAGGCTCAAAATCTGATTTTCTGCCCAGCATTTTAAAGTTATCAGCAACTACTTCTGTGGTATAGCGGCGAATGCCTTCTTTATCCTCATAAGTCCGGGTCCGGAGTTTGCCTTCTATATAGACTAATTTTCCTTTTGTTAAATATTTGGCAGCCACGTCGGCCAATCTCCTCCACATCACAATATTGTGCCATTCGGTTTGTTCGACTCTTCGTCCATCTTTGGTGTTGTATGTTTCGCTTGTAGCCAATGGAAAACTTGTGACACTTACATTCCCATCTAAATGCCTGAGTTCGGGAGTCTTACCCAAGTGCCCTACTAATATTACTTTGTTAATTCCTGCCATAACTTAAAAGGTGAAGTGTTTTACGTTTACAAACTGTTGCTTTCTAAAAAGCTGAATATAAGCTTATGCTTAGCTAATTTATCCAAATTATCCGACATAAAATAATTCCAAGTTGATTTTTCTATTTTTAAAGCTTCTGGATTTTCTATGCGGTAAAACTTTGCATATATATTTTGGTGGCTGAGTATATGTTTAATACAAGGACCTATTTGCACAATGGTTGGGTTGCTAAACCAAGCTTGAAAGTCCGCAGTTTCTAAGAGTTCAGGTAAACTTAAATCTCCTTTTGTTTCTATATGTGGAAATTCATAAAGCTTGGCCCATACATCATTTGTACCCCGCCTTGACATAAGGGTTTTCTGTGCTTTTTGTATTATGAAATAGTGCAAATATCGATTTTTGGAGGCTTTTTTCTTTAGTTTGACAGGCAGATCTTCTACCCTACTATTTTGATAGGCGGCACAGTTTAATTTTAATACACAAGTTTCACAATCTGGATTTCGCGGTTTACATTGTAAAGCACCGAAATCCATAATAGCTTGGTTATAATCTCCCGGATGCTTTTTGTCAAGCATTTTGTTGGCAATTTCCGTGAACTCCCTTTTTCCTGCCGAAGAGTTGATTGGCGTGTAAATACCTAGATACCGGGATAAAACTCTATATACATTTCCGTCTAATACAGCCCTGGGTTCATTTCTGGCAAATGAAGAAATGGCCGCTGCTGTATACTCCCCTATTCCTTTTAATTTTAAAAGCTCTTTATATTCGGTGGGAAATACGCCTGCGTATTTTTCCATGACTTGTTGTGCCGCATAATGCATATTCCGCGCCCGGGAATAATATCCCAGACCTTGCCACATGCGTAATATTTCAGATAAATCTGCCTTTGCAAAAAGGGAAATAGTGGGAAACTCTTCATAAAAACGATGAAAATAAGGGGTACCTTGTGCAACACGGGTTTGCTGAAGTATTATTTCCGATAACCATATAATATAAGGGTCTTTCACTTTACGCCAGGGAAGATCCCGACCATGACGTTCAAACCATTTTAAAAGCGATTCTGCAAACATATTCTGCCCCAAATTGAGTTTTTTTAATGATTTAACAAAGTTAATATTATGTTAATTGATAATTTTATCGTTTTTATTTTACTATTTTCGTGACGAATTGTCGAATAATTATCTAAAAATGAGGTTTATGCAGCTAGCTAAGAGAAGGAGAAAAAAGAAAACTATTCACCAGCCAAAAGAAAATAATACGGCACCTGTTTTCCTTCTAAAAAACTGGAAAGCCATAGGTATTTCTGTATTGTCCTTGCTTTTTGTGGTGTCTGCAGTTACATTCTATCTCTTCAGACAAACAGAAAACCTTAAAAAGGCAAACCAAAAACTTTCTTATCAAGAGCGGGTCACGAGCGAGGGGCTACAAGAAATGAAAAAATCTTTTGTGGTAATTGACAGCGCCTTACACGAAATTAACCAGAAAATGCGGAAAAGGGGGCTAGAAGAGCTACATGCAGAACATATGGGAGGGCCGATAGAAAGTGAGGAAAGTATCGGAGATTTATCGGCATATTATAAAAACACACTTAAAGTATTAGACGAAAAATTATCAATAGTACCGGTAGGTATGCCTTACCAAGGCGAAATTACATCCAGCTTTTTTTATAGAAGTAATCCGTTCACCCATAGAGGTCGGGAATTTCATTCCGGCATTGATATCCGGGGTATTACTGGAGAACCTGCTAAAACAACAGCGGATGGCGTGGTTCGCTATGCAGGTTATAAAGGAAGTTACGGATATGTGGTCATGGTAGAACATGAAGGAAAATTTGAAACTCGATATGCGCATCTCTCTAAGTTGAAAGTGAAAAAAGGGGATAAAGTTAATGTAGGGGATACCATAGGCTTAATAGGCAGTACCGGCAGAAGCACAGGACCTCATTTGCATTATGAAATCTTACATAAGGGCAAAAAAATAGATCCCCAAACTTTTATAGAGTTATAGCCTTTATCGTTCGATTCGGTATTATTGACGTTATTTTTTGTTCTTTTCCTCAATCCATAAAGACATATATTTGCGGCTTTGGTAATTATTATTGAGTAATATTTGACCCATAAAATTCTTAGCCCTGTGGGAATGAACTTCGTCAAATATTTTCTTTATTTTCTGTTGAAAAGGTTTTTCGAACTTTGTTTTATCAAAATTTTCTGAAAAAACTTTCCTGTTTTTTTCTTGCAATTCCTTCCATTTAAACTCGTCTTGGTATATCTCAAGAGCTTTATCTGCAAAATTTTCTAAATCGGCTGTACTTCCCCTGCCCCCGATTCCTTCAGAGCCTAAAGCGGTAGTGAGATAGGGTGTACCGGCTTTTGTGGCATCCAATAATTTCCCTTTTATCCCCGCGCCAAAGGTAAGCGGAGCTAATAAAACACGGTATTTTTCTAATGTTGTTAGGGCATCGGCAGTCCTTCCTTTTACAAGGAATCCTTGGGCGGGATTATTTAACTGCGATACTTTTTTGCCGGCATAAGCACCATAGATATGCAGTTCCGCATGGCGAAAACAGCTGCGTATTTCCGGCCATATTTTTTCTTTCAATGTGCGCACAGCTTGCCAATTGGGCTCATGGATAAAGTTGCCAATAAATACAAAGTGGCGGCGTTCTTTGTATGTCAACGTCTTTTCTAAGTCTTCTACATAAAGAGGTTTTTCCAAGAATGGCAAATAATGGAGAATATGATCAGGTATTTTGAAAGTATTGATCAATAAATCCATTTCATATTGGGAAATGATCAAAGAAAGATCAGATCGGAGTATGGCCGCAATTTCTCTTTCGGTGATCGGGAAAGAAGCAAAGGCTTCTATAGAAATATCTTTTGTTTTAAGCTTTTGCCTCCCATACCGAAGAAAATGTAAATCTTCCGTATCTAATACATGGAGGGTATGGGCACAGTGTTTCCGAATTCTCCAGCTGTATTGTTCTTCCACCATAAATCGGTCATAAAGCACTATATCGGGTTTCAGCTTTTGAACAAAAAGGTCGAAAGAAGAGTTGTTTAATTGTATTTCATGTTCTTTTATATTCAAAGAAGACAAGTCAAAAGAATAAGGTGTCTTTTTAGCTGCGGACGCTATATGTACTTCGAAGCCCTGGTTTAAAAATAAGTGGATTAACTGTAACATGCGTGTACCTGCTGCGGATGAACCCGGCTCCGGCCACACAAATCCTATAATTAATAAAGTTTTCAAATCATGCTTATCTGTTAGTAAAATAAAACGCTTAGCAGAAGCGAAATACCTAATAAAAAACCATATAAGGTGTTTGTTTTGCCAGTAGCAATCATAGCCGGCATAAGTTCTAAAGGCTTAGTTTTCCCTTTGTATAGTTTTATAGTTTTGATAGCGGAGCCTAGACTTATATAAACAAGTAAAGACCATAGGGGAAGCTTGCCGGAGAGAATAAAAAAAGCAGTGAGAAGATAAATGAATAGAAAAGTAATAGACTGTAGGACAATGGCTTTACGACGACCTAATAAAATAGCTATTGTTTTGCGCCCATGCTTTTTATCCCCATCCAAATCTCTAATATTATTTGCCAAGAGCAGGCAAGCAATGAAAAGTGCGGTGGGAATAGACAGTAAAAGTACATCTGTATCGATAAAGCCGGTCTGGATAAAAAAGCTGATTCCGATAAGAACCGTACCCATTAAAAACCCGGCAAAAAGCTCACCGAAAGGTGTATAAGCGATAGGGAGAGGGCCACCGGTGTAGAGATAGCCGACAACCATACTGCCCGCACCTATGCCCGCTATCCACCAGCTGGATGAAATACAAATATATATACCCAGTAGAATGGCAAGTATAAAAAATAAATACCCTAAGTTTAAAACAGTTTTCGGCTTTATTTTGTCTCGGACTATCGTCCCTCCTATTCCTACCGAATGCTCATTGTCCAAGCCCCGCTTATAATCAAAATATTCATTAAACATATTCGTGGCCGCTTGGATAAGAATAGAAGCAGCAAGCATAGCCAAAAAAAGAGGGAAGTGAAGCAATGAGTTATGAGAGTAGGCCAACATAGAACCTATAAACACGGGTATAAAGGATGCCGTAAGTGTGTGGGGCCGCAAAAGACGCCACCATACGTCTTTCCCCCCCTTCTCATTGAGTGCCTGGCGCACGCTGATTTTGTCTGAAGAAGCCATACCTGCTCTGTTTTACGCTTATTTTGCAAATGACGAAGATACATAAAACTAAGGTTTTTTTAGAGGACGCAGAATAAAGAGAGGTTAAAAGCTTTACCTATGCCCTGATTTCGGTAAAATTACTGGGAAAAGGAGGAGGCTAATGATTATTACGGGTATAGAGATAGTAGAAATACTCCTGCGTTGAAGAAAGGTTGAAAAAAGCTTAATTAAGAACCTTTCTTTGTTTGCAAATACTTTGCAAAACAAAGAAAGGACTTATAAAAAAATATTTTTTGAAAATGAAGAGTTAATTGTTTTCCGTTGCCGGTACACCTTCACTGACACCATCATATACTAATACCGGTTCACCATTTTCACATTGCACCCCGGTAGGTACGGGAGTTTCGCTACAATCTGAAGTGATACCATATTTGCTATTATATTCTGCTTCTGCATTCGTATACTCTTCTACCAAGGACAAAAACTCTTCTGTGTCGATAGAAAGAGGGTATGCTATATATTCTTGTGGCCCTCCACAAGCCTTACTTCCTAAAGCGGTATAATCCCAACCTTCTGCATCTTCACATTCAACATCTTGCACTTTGTTTTCGATTTTGGTTTTTAAATTTTCCAGATGTTTTCTATCGGCTTCTTGTCCATCTGGAACTTCGTCTTCGCTACATGCCATAAAAAATAGAAGCGGCATTACTAACATTGCTAATTTTTTCATAATAAATAAACCTTTGTTGTTTTAAACAATTTTTTATACTACTTCGCGTCAAATAAAATGAGCGCTTCTGAATTTTAAATTTTGCTAAGACCGTGCCAAAGAAAGGTTTATAACACTTTTTAACAGAAATGTAGAATGAAAAATTAAACATAGCAAGAGGCCATAAGCCTGAGTTCGATGATTATTTTTTGCTCAGAACACTTTGAAATTGTCAGGGTATAAATATTTATCTATTTTTTTAAAAATCCGTATCTTTAGACTTATGGAACGGAATGAATTAGGGGAAGGATTTATTTTTACATCTTATCAAGCTGATGAAAAGACACCTTTTGAAAAGCTTTTTGATATTTTCCAAGAACTTATCACGTTTACTTCAGGAGATTTTGATGAAGCGATTGATTGGTTGCGGCAGTTAGACGTAGAATATGAACTGACCACTCCTGAATACACCATTGACGACTTTATTCAAGACTTGATTAAGAAAGGGTATATCCAGGAGCGTGTGGGGAATGATGGCAAGGGAGGTTTGGCCATTACTTCTAAAACGGAACAAGCTATACGGCAGCGTGCTTTGAATCAAATTTTTGGAAAAATGCGGAAAGGCAACTCTGGAAGTCACAAAACGGAATACAGCGGGAGCAGTGATGAAAAGACGGGAGAGCTCCGCAGCTATCGTTTTGGAGATGTCCCCGAGAAGATATCTATGACAGAAAGTTTAAAAAATGCACAAATCAACCATGGTATAGGCGACTTCACTTTAAATGAAGGTGACCTTGTTGTTGAAGACAGCCAGTTTAAAACCGGAATGAGTACAGTTTTGATGATTGATATTTCGCATAGCATGATTCTGTATGGAGAAGATAGAATCACTCCGGCGAAAAAGGTGGCCATGGCGTTGGCCGAACTCATTACGACACGGTACCCTAAAGATACGTTGGATATTCTCGTCTTTGGCAATGACGCGTGGCCTATTTCGTTAAAGGATTTACCTTACTTGCAGGTGGGGCCTTTTCATACGAATACTGTTGCTGGATTGCAATTGGCGATGAATATCTTGCGCCGCAAACGAAATGCAAACAAACAGATATTCATGATTACCGATGGAAAACCCAGTTGTCTGCAACTTAGAGACGGTTCTTATTACAAAAATCCTATGGGTTTAGATCCTTATATAGTTAACAAATGCTACGATATGGCGGCTCAAGCACGGAAGTTACAAATTCCGATTACCACTTTCATGATTGCCACCGATCCTTACCTACAGCAATTTGTACGGGATTTTACGAAGTCGAATCGTGGAAAAGCTTATTACACAGGTTTAAAAGGATTGGGAGAAATGATATTTGAAGATTATGAAAATAATCGTAAGAAACGGATGCGGTAAGAGAAAAAAAGACAATGACAGAGCGATTATTAAAAAAATGAAATAAATAAAATGTATTTATGAATAGACCGGAAATAAAGACATTTGGCGAGCTCAAGAACGCTGGATATGAATATAAGAGTATAAAGGATGAACTGAGGAAAAACCTGATTCGAAAAATAAAAAACCAGGAGACTGTATTTGAAGGCGTGTACGGATATGATTATTCAGTTATACCCGAGTTAGAAAGAGCGATTCTTTCAAAACACAATATTAACTTGCTGGGTTTGCGGGGTCAGGCGAAAACCCGTTTGGCGCGTTTAATGGTCCATCTTTTAGATGAATACATTCCAGTAGTCGAAGGTTCTGAAATTAAAGATGATCCATTTTTGCCGATTTCACGCTATGCCAAAGCGTTAATTCATGAAAAAGGAGAAAAAACACCTATTTCTTGGGTGCATCGGGAAGAACGTTTTGCTGAAAAACTGGCTACACCGGATGTGACGGTAGCCGACTTGATAGGAGATATAGACCCCATCAAAGCGGCTAATCTAAAGTTGAGCTATGATGACGATCGGGTTATTCATTATGGGATGATTCCGCGGGCTAATCGAAGTATATTTGTGATCAATGAGTTACCGGATCTGCAAGCGCGTATTCAGGTTTCTTTGTTTAATATACTCCAAGAAGGAGATGTGCAGATTAGGGGCTTTAACCTCAGACTGCCTTTGGATGTCCAATTTGTATTCACGGCAAACCCGGAAGATTATACAAACCGGGGCAATATAGTTACTCCTTTGAAAGACAGAATAGGTTCGCAGATTTTAACCCATTATCCAAAAGATATAAATACAGCGAAGACAATTACAGGAGAAGAAGCAAAATTGGAAGATATTCAAACCGAAAATATTTATGTGCCGGAATTAGCAAAAGATATTTTAGAACAAATCAGTTTTGAAGCACGTGAAAGCGAATATGTAGATGAAAAAAGTGGAGTCAGCGCCAGAATGAGTATTTCGGCTTTTCAGAATTTAATCAGCACCGCCGAAAGGCGTTTATTGATAAGCGGCGATAAAAAAACCAAAATACGCTTTTCGGATTTTATGGGCATTGTTCCGGCAATTACCGGAAAGATCGAGTTGCTTTATGAAGGAGAACAAGAAGGACCGGCTTTTGTTGCACAAACTTTAATTGAAGAAGCTGTGAAAAGTTTGTTTCCTTCTTATTTTCCGAAAATCGAGAAGCTCGAAAAGAAAGATGCTGAATCTCCGTACGATGAGTTGATAGATTGGTTTTTACATACTGAAAACGTGGTACTGTATGAAGACATGAACGAAAAGAGATATCAAGAAACCCTGGACAGTATCACACCCTTAAAAAAATTAGTGGAAAAACATGTGCCTGATCTGCAAGAATCCGATCGTTATTTTATGATGGAGTTTGTTCTTTGGGGGTTAGTCGCTTTTCATAAACTGAGTAAGCAGCGTTTTGACGAAGGATTGCAATTTGAAGATCTCTTCAGCAATTATATCAATAAATTTTAAACTTACTATAGGTTTTTATTCACCGGATCCCCTTTATAAAGGGGGCGGTGAATAGAAGGCTTTATTTTATTCTTTCATAAATATACAATTCGTGAAGTTCTTCAGTATATCCTTCGTAAAACCCTTTGACCATTCCTAAAACGATGCGTGATCCCCTATTTGTCAATACTAGCAAATCATTATTTGTAGGATCTATACTTAGCCCTTCAATTTCCCCTGCTCGTACAAACTCTTTCATTTCTTTGAAATGCGTAACAAAAGCAGCTGTTTTACCGAGGTCTGAAACGTCCACAGCGTACAAATTGTCTGTTTCATGTAAGTCTGCATCTCCGTCATCTGCAGAAATCAAAATTTTTCCATCGGCGTAAAAAACACCTTGTTGATACTGAGGAGCTGGTCTTATATGTAATTTTCCATGGTATTTCTCAGTAGTCAAATCATACCTATAGAGGTAGTTGCCGTTGACCCAATCTGCCATCCACGCCATATTACGTACAGGGTCAACGGTAATGCCACACACCTCTTCTTGTCCAGAAGAAGGGTCAAAGTCAATAGAAGATTCATAAGCTAAGGATTCTGCATCATAGATAGCAATTTGAATGTCTTTTCCCACCCCATCTTCAAACCACTCTATCCCTGTATATATTTTCCCATTATGTACATCAATGTCGCCAAAGTGATTGGCTGCTTTTTTTAAGTTTTTAAAAGGATCCTTGTTTGTCGCTAATAAATTTCCTTCTTTGTCGTACTTAAATAAAGCAGTGCTACTGGACACATAATAATAGTTTTCGTCTATCGCGATACCTTGTCTACCTTCAACAGGAATGATTTTCTTCAAACGGTAATGCTCTCCTGTAGGTGCGATGGACTGAGCTTCTACCGTATTCGAAATTGTAAAAAACAAGAAAATTATGAAGAGAGGTTTATCAAATGTTACAGGCATTTTCAGTGAGATTAAGTTTTGGAACAACCGATGAAATAATACTTTGTTAACCGCCTTTATTTTTTATTTTACTGCTTCCAATGCAGCCGTGTAGTCCGGTTCGTGTGAAAGTTCGGTTACCTGCTCTTCATAGACAACCTTCCCTTCCGGGTCAATGACGACTACTGCCCGGCTTAATAATCCTTTCATTGGCCCCTCTCCTATTTCTACGCCATATTTTTCACCGAAATCACTTCTAAAATCTGAAAGCATAGTAACATTTTCAATGCCTTCCGCTCCGCAAAATCGCTCTTGGGCAAAGGGCAAATCTTTTGAAATACACAGCACGGCAGTATTGTTGAGATTAGCTGCTTTTTCATTGAAAGTACGTACCGACTCTGAACAGACTTTTGTATCTACGCTTGGGAAAATATTTAAAATAATGTTTTTGCCGGCAAAGTCAGATAAGCTTTTGTCACCCATATCTTTATCGGCTAAGGAAAAATCTATTGCTTGCGAGCCCACTTCGGGCAATTTGCCTATTGTTTGCACAGGTTCACCGCCCATAGTCACGGTAGTACCGAAGTTCTGATGTTCTTCTTCTTGATTTGTGTTCTCTTGATGATTTGTGTTTTCTGATTCCGTCGCGGACTGACAGGCTATCAATAACAGTGCGGCAGAGAATGATGCGAGAATATTTTTCATGTGTTTAAGTTTGAATGAAGAAATTTTTTCTATTATTACGAATATAAAAATATTATATTCGAAAGGAATAATTTTTCGAATTAGAATAATGGCTGAAAAAGACAAACATACTACTACACAAATGTATAATGCTTGGGACAAAGAGCTTATGAAAGCCCGAAAAGCATGTAAAACTTTGTGCGGAGCCTATAATAAGCTTGATTATACGCATTTTCACAATAGAAAGCAGTTTATCCGAAAAATCGTAAAGTCTACTAAAGAGAACTTTATGATTGAGCAGCCGTTTTGGTGTGATTACGGATATAATATAGAACTGGGTGAAAACTTTTATGCAAATCATAATTTGGTTATTTTGGACAGTGGTTCTGTATCTTTTGGAGACAATGTGTTTGTAGGGCCGAATTGTGGGTTTTACACAGTGGGGCATCCTACCGATGTTCAGCAGAGAAATCAAGGGTTGGAATATGCACAAGCTATTCAGGTGGGCGACAATGTATGGATTGGGGGGAACGTCGTCGTTTTACCCGGTGTAAGCATAGGGGATAATTCAACGATCGGTGCCGGCAGTGTAGTCGTAAAAAATATTCCGGCGAACGTCGTAGCAGCGGGAAATCCTTGTCGGATTATACGCAAGATTAAATAGTCCTTTATTTATCCGCACTATTTTCCTCCTTTCTTATTTCTTTCTGCTCTTCAATAATTTTATTATGTGCGGCTTCCTCCATTTCCCTCGCTTTTGTCAGGGCGCTTGCCACCAGACCTGCAGGAATGGTTACAATACCGACACCGATCATCAAAATCATAAATGTGAACAACTTACCTCCCAAAGTAACAGGATATACATCCCCGTAGCCTACCGTAGTCAAAGTAACAATAGACCACCATCCGCTGTGAAAGACAGAAGAAAAAAATTCGGGCTGTGCATCATTTTCGAAATAATAAATCCCGGCAGAAGCGAGAAACAAAAAAATAGCTGTGACCATTAAAAACAAAATTATCTCCTCTTTAACAATGCGGGCAGCAATATTAAAACGATTTAAAGCATTGTTGTAACGGATAAGTTTGAACGCCCGGAATATTCTGAAAATCCGAAAAGCACGTAAAGATCGTAAATCAATGGATGTCATCAAGTAAAAAGGTAAGACCGCCAGAAAATCTATTATTCCGTAAAAGCTGAATATGTATGTTAAGGGCTTTTTAGCCACAGCAATGCGTAAAATATACTCAATACTGAATAAAACTGCAGAAACAGTTTCTATATTTTTTAATATAGCTTTCGTTTCAGGAGAATTACCCGGCAAAGTTTCAATAGCATATGCGATGAGCGAACCAAAGATTAATACCTGTATGGTATAATCAAAAATACGGCCCTTTTTTGTAGCGTTATCGTTTATTATTTTTCGCAGTTCAGCTTTGGTCATGCAGATCTGTTTTTGTGATAAAAGTAAATATTTTTAGGAGAATAAGTAAAAGTTTCTTGAGCAAAGCTTTCATACGCCGGGATTGAAGCTAAATATGCATGGCTCCCTTGTGTGTATGAATTAGAT